>CAZRQR010000030.1:0-17010 GCA_964602435.1 uncultured Oxalobacter sp. | reverse complement strand
GACAGCATGGGTATGCTGTTATCCGTAGCGGGGCCGTCCAGCAGGCCCTGTGCGGCAAACTGGCGGATAATCCGGATCGAGTCGATGTCCATTTCCTTGTAGGCGGATCGCCGGAAATCGTTGTACATTGCCTCCGGGCCTTCGTCTGTTGCGGAATCTTCATAAATGAAACGGACAAAAAAGCGGCCCGGAAACGGTTCATCGATCGAGATTTCAAGTCGTGATTCAATGATTTCACCCTGGGCCGGAATGTGAAACAGCAGTTTCTGCATCGGGATGAATTCCACCTTGTCGCGGACCTTGAATTTTCCGAAGTCGAGTATACGCGTAATGGCATTTTCCGACTCTTCCGTGATTTCACAGGCATCCATGTGCGGGATGAACAGGGTCGGTTCCTTTGCGCGCAAAAGCAACCCGTACCACAATTGTTCGCGGTTGAGCATATCTGCACGTGGATCGTCAAAATTGTTGATTTCGATCAGGTGTTCGAATTTCATATGAATCGTTTCAGCAGGTTGGCACAGAAGGAAAATAGGGGATAAACCGGTTCATGTAAAAGTCTGGATTTTATTCGAGACTGTCGTTGTCGAACGAAAAGCCCTTGATAAATTCGGAAACAGGCAGCCTTTTTGCGCCGGGTTTCTGCAGCTCGAGTATCCGGATGGCTCCCTTGCAGCAAGCGACAATGATACCGTTTTCATCGGCAGAAAGTATCCGGCCGGGTTTCACGTCACCGGATGGACGATCATATGTTTCAGCTTTCCAGATCTTGAGCGGAATATCTCCGTATTTTGCCGTGCAGCCGGGAAAAGGGTTGAACGCGCGTATCTTGTTGGTTATCTCTGTTGCCGGAAGGCTGAAATCCAGTGCGGCTTCTTCCTTGCGGATTTTTGCGGCGTAGACGGCCGCATTTTCGTCCTGAACGACGGGATGGAGCAATCCTTTTTCCATTTTCTGCAATGCGGTCAGAATCAGCCGTCCCCCCAGACCGGCAAGTCTGTCGTGAAGTTCGGAAGCATTGATATGGTTATCAATGGGGATTGATTCGCTGAGCAGCACAGGGCCGGTATCAAGGCCTTCTTCCATCTGCATGACCGATATGCCGGTTTGCCTGTCGCCCGCCTCGATCGCACGCTGTATGGGCGCTGCACCCCGCCAGCGTGGAAGCAGCGATGCATGAATGTTCAGACAGCCGTACCTTGGCAAATCGAGAAATGCACGGGGCAGAATCAGGCCGTAGGCGACAACAACCATGACATCGGGTTCGATTTGGCCAATAAGCTCGTAAACCTTTTTCGCTTCTTCGGCATGTTTGCCGTCGAGACGAAGGGAAACGGGCTGTTCGACAGGGATGTCGTGCGAGATAGCCAGTTTCTTGACGGCAGAAGGCTGGAGTTTCATGCCCCGTCCTGCGGGCCGGTCTGGCTGGGTCAGGACGAGCCTGATTTGATGGCCGGCATGAATGAGGGAATCAAGCGCCGTACTGGCAAATTCGGGGGTTCCAGCAAAAACAATTTTCATCGTCTGTTTCTCTGATTTTGTCCTTTGGTACCTGAACCGCCTTTTTTCAGTTCACGTTCTTCCTTGAGCAGTTTTTTCTTGATGCGGTTGCGCTTCATCGGCGAAAGGTAATCAACGAACACATGCCCTTTCAGATGGTCTATTTCGTGCTGGATACAGACGGCGAAAAGCCCTTCCGCACTGACTTCGAATAGATTGCCGTTTTCGTCTTGAGCACGGACCGTCACTCTGGCGGGCCTTTCGATTTCGTCATAAATTCCGGGCAATGAGAGACAGCCTTCTTCAAACAGGGCTTTTTCTTCGCTTGTTTCGATGATTTCCGGGTTGATGAATACTTTCAGTTCATCCCTTTTTTCCGAAACATCGATGACGACGATGTTCCTGTGCACATTGACCTGTGGAGCAGCCAGTCCGATTCCGGGAGCTTCGTACATCGTTTGTGCCATATCCTGCACCAGTGTTTTCAGGTCCGCATCGAATTGGGTGACAGGTTTTGAAGGTTTTAGCAAACGCGGATCGGGGTACCGCAAAATTGGTAAACGTGCCATTTGTCTGTATCAGGAACAACAATCGGATGGAGAATCTTGCCAGCCGGAATTTTACTGGGCAGAATCCCAATGAAAAATTCAGTTTTTCATTTTCGGAAAACAATCCGGTTCATGGAATCATCTGCCGGAACCGGGAGTTTAGCATAGCCATTTTTTTTCTGCGCCGGAAACAGGGATCGTCTTTTTGCATGAAGGCGGTTCCGGCCGGATTTGCAACTGGAAGCCGATGTTGAGTGAACAAGCATCTTACGATAAAGAAGAACTGGCGGCATGGATCCGTCTTGTCATGACGCCCGGAATCGGTATCCGGACAGCTCACCGGCTGCTTGGTACCTACGGTTTGCCGCAGAACATTTTCAGGGCATCGTATCGTGAACTGCAGCGTGTCGTTTCTCCACAGCTGGCCGATGCCGTTTGTGCGCCTGTTTCCGGGCCCGTCAGGGAGCAGATCGAAAAAACGGAAAAATGGCTCGGCGAACCGGGCAATGCCGTGTTGACCTTGTCGGACAGCGCTTATCCCGGAGTGCTTCTTGAAATACCTGATCCGCCCCTTATGCTATATGCAAAGGGTAACGTGAAACTGTTTTCCGAACCGTCTGTCGCCATTGTCGGCAGCCGGAATGCCACAACGCAGGGATGTATCGATGCGGAAGAATTCGGCCGTTCACTGTCTGATGCCGGCCTGACGGTTGTGTCGGGACTGGCTCTCGGGATTGATGCTGCTGCGCATCGTGGCGGACTGAAAGGGAAAGGATCTACGATTGCCGTTATTGGTACAGGCGCGGACATCGTTTATCCGGCAAGAAACAGGAAACTGGCACACCAGATCGCGGAAGAGGGCTGTATCATCAGCGAGTTTCCGCTCGGAACCCGGCCTCTTGCATCCAATTTCCCACGACGCAATCGTATAATCAGTGGTTTGTCCAGCGGTGTACTGGTTGTGGAGGCTGCAGCACAGTCGGGATCCCTGATTACCGCAAGAATGGCTGTCGAGCAGGGACGTGATGTTTTCGCCATTCCGGGTTCCATTCATTCTCCCCTGTCCAGAGGATGCCATGCATTGATCAGACAGGGTGCGAAGCTGGTTGAGACTTCTCGGGATGTTCTGGAAGAATTGAAACACTGTCACGATACCGCAAGGAAAAAGGAAAGCGACGGGGAGCAGGAAAACGTCCCGTTGCATGACGATATCCTTTCGCACATGGGATTTGATCTGGTTGATCATGATACCTTGTGCGAACGCTGCCGGATGGATGCGGCTTCACTGAGTGTCGGATTGCTCCGGCTGGAACTGGCCGGCGAGATTGAATGTATTCCGGGAGGATGGTATCGGAGGCTGGTCTCCTACGGTTGAACGAGAGTGCCGTCCGATACGGAAAATCGTACCGGGCGGACCGGTTGTTGGTAAAAAGAAAATTTGCCGTTTTCTTTTCCTGACATTGAATCGTTTGCTTGCAGAGGGTGGCCTTCTCACATTATCATTTTCCGCTCCGTACCCGTATATGTTACCGTTTGGTAAAGAAGTATTGCGGATTTCGATTTCCATTTACGTATTTCGTTTTTTATGACCAAAACACTCATCATTGCCGAAAAACCGTCTGTCGCGAATGATATCGCGAAGAGTCTCGGCGGATTTACCAAAGAGGGTGATTATTTCGAGTCGGATCAGTATGTATTGACTTCGGCTGTCGGGCACCTTCTGGAAATCAGGGCCCCGGAAGAGTACGAGGTCAAACGGGGTAAATGGAGTTTTGCCAATCTTCCGGTGATACCTCCTGATTTTGCGCTGGAACCGATTGCCAAGACGGAGTCGCGACTCAAATTGCTGAACAAGCTGATCCGCAGGAAAGATATTTCGACGATCGTCAATGCATGTGATGCCGGACGGGAAGGTGAACTGATTTTCCGGCTGATTGCACAATATACAAAAGCCAAGCAGCCGATCAAGCGTTTGTGGCTCCAGTCAATGACGCCTGCCGCCATCCGTGACGGTTTCAAACATTTGCGCGATGATGAGGAAATGCTACCTCTTGCCAGAGCCGCAAGAAGCCGGTCGGAAGCGGATTGGCTGATCGGTATCAATGGTACGCGTGCCATGACGGCCTTCAATTCGAAAGAAGGCGGATTTTTTCTGACCACCGTGGGCAGGGTACAGACACCGACGCTCTCGATCGTGGTCCAGCGCGAGGAAAAAATCAAGAATTTCGTGCCGAGAGATTACTGGGAAGTCAGGGCCGAGTTTGTCTGCGCACAGGGTGTTTATGAAGGACGTTGGCTGGATACCGCTTTCAAAAAGGATGAAACAGATCCCGAAAAAAGAGCGGAACGCTTGTGGAGTCGTGCGGCTGCCGATTCCATCGTAACGGCCTGTCTTGGAAAAAACGGGAAAGTGACTGAGGAATCGAAACCGACCACTTCCATTTCTCCGGCACTTTTCGATCTGACCAGTTTGCAGCGGGAAGCCAATGCGCGTTTCGGTTTTTCGGCGAAAAATACACTGGCACTCGCCCAGGCATTATATGAAAGACACAAGGTACTGACTTATCCGAGAACGGATTCGCGCCATTTGCCGGAAGACTATCTGCAAACCAGTATGCAGACACTGGAGTGTCTGACCGGAAATGCGAATTACGAAACATTTGCATCGCAGATTCTGCAGAATCATTGGGTACGTCCGAATAAGCGCATTTTCGACAACAGGAAAATATCGGATCACTTTGCCATTATTCCGACAACGCAGTTGCCGAAAAGTCTCTCGGAGCCCGAACAGAAACTGTATGATCTCGTTGCACGCCGGTTTATGGCCGTGTTTTTCCCGGCAGCCGAGTTTCTTGTCACGACCCGTTTCACTGACGTGGCCGGACATCGTTTCAAAAGCGAGGGTCGTGTCATGACCAAACCGGGCTGGCTGGCTGTTTATGGCAGGGAAATGCCGGCTTCCGGAAAAAACAGCGAGAACGATCGTCTGATGGTGCCCGTTTCTCCGGGCGAGACCGTACTGACAGACAGGGTACTGGTTGATGAACAGGTAACGAGACCGCCGGCACGTTATACGGAAGCCACACTGCTTTCAGCCATGGAAGGAGCAGGCAAGCTGGTCGATGATGAATTGCGTGAGGCCATGATGGGCAAAGGGCTTGGTACGCCTGCCACCCGTGCCGCGATCATCGAGGGCCTGTTGAGCGAGAAATATCTCTTGCGGGAAGGTCGTGAACTTATCCCGACACCAAAAGCTTTCCAGTTGATGACCTTGCTGAAGGGATTGGGCGTCAAGGAACTGACCATGCCGGAATTGACCGGTGAATGGGAATTCAAGCTGGCACAGATGGAAAAAGGGCAGATCAGCCGTGAAGAATTCATGCAGCAGATCGCGCAAATGGCCCAGATCATTGTCAAGCGTGCCAAGGAATATGATGAAGATACCATTCCGGGAGATTATGCAACGTTGAAGACGCCATGCCCGAAGTGTGGCGGAGAAATACGGGAAAATTACCGCCGGTTCGCCTGTACGAATTGCGATTTTTCGATCAGCAAAACTCCGGGGAGCAGACAGTTTTCTGTTCCGGAGGTGGAAGAGCTGCTCGAGAACGGCCAAATCGGACCGCTGCAGGGATTTCGTTCGAAACAGGGTCGTCCTTTCGCAGCTATTCTGAAAATCGTTCCGGATACCGAAAAGGGTGGTTTCAGGCTGGAATTCGATTTCGGACAACCTCAGGAAGAAGATGCGGAAGTGCCGGATTTTTCAGACAGGATACCGCTTGGTGTGTGTCCGAAATGTCAGGGCAAGGTTTATGAAGCCGGATTGTCCTATGTTTGTGAGAATGCGGTCGCCAGACCGAAAACCTGTGATTTCAGAAGCGGCCGTATCATTCTTCAGCAGGAAATCGTGCCTGAACAGATGGCAAAACTTCTGAAGGAAGGACAGACCGATTTGCTGGCAGGGTTTGTTTCACAGCGTACGCGCAGGCCATTCAAGGCCTATCTTGCCCTGGGGAAAGACGGCAAGGTCAGTTTCAGGTTCGAGGAATCGTCGGCAAAGGCATCGGCGACGCTGAAGAAAAAGTCATCATCGTCAACCAGAGCGAAAAGTACGGATGACAGTAAGACGATGGCTGCACGGAAAACGGTTGCCAGGAAAACAACGTCCCGGAAGACGGCGGTAAAAAAGAGGAATGACGGAAAGGTTTTCTTGAAAAAAGGAGGCTGAAGCCTCCTTTTTTTACCGGCTTAACGATGGCCGAGTACGGGATGCGGCTGATAGGGTTTTTCCAGTTCCGCGATTTCGTCATCGGACAATCTGATCGTTGTTGCGGAAATCGCCTCGTCCAGCTGATACAGTTTGGACGCCCCGACGATCGGGGCGGTAACTCCTTTGTGAAGCAGCCATGCATAGGCGACCTGGGCATTGGAAAGGCCTTTCATACTGGCGACCCGGGTCAGTGCGTCCACTACGTCAAAGTCGGCTTCGTTATAAAAAACGCGCAATGCCATTTCATCCGTTTTGGCCCGTGATGTGGCAGAATTGTTTTTGGTAATATCCTTGTCGTCCGGTTTGCGGTTTCCTGCCAGAAATCCGCGTGCCAACGGACTCCACGGAATCAGGCCAATACCCTGATCCTTGCAGAGCGGGATCATTTCCCTTTCCTCCTCGCGATAGGCCAGATTGTAATGATTCTGCATAGAAATGAAACGGGACCAGTTATGTTCTCTGGCCACTTGCTGTGCCTTGGCGAATTGCCATGCCCACATGCTGGATGCTCCGATGTAGCGGACCTTGCCGGACCGGACAACATCGTTTAACGCTTCCATGGTTTCCTCAATCGGTGTTGAGGGATCCCAGCGGTGAATCTGGTAAAGATCAATGTAATCGGTTCCAAGCCGTTTCAGCGAGGCATCGACTGATGCAAAAATATGTTTTCTGGACAATCCGCTGGTATTGGGCGGAATGCGCGGAGGATGGGCCGAGGCCGCATCGGCCGTGACGTCATCGGAAACATGGAAATAGACCTTGGTCGCAATCACGACCTCGTCACGTCTGGCATATTCTTTCAGCAGTTTGCCCGTCAACGTTTCCGAAAGACCGTTGGAATATGAATTTGCCGTATCGAAAAAATTGATTCCGGCTTCGACCGCCTTGCGGATAAACGGGCGGGATGCCGATCTGTCCAGAACCCACGGACGCCATTTGGGAGAGCCGTAGGTCATCATGCCGAGACAGATGCGCGATACCTTCAATCCGCTTGACCCGAGATTGATGTATTCCATCGTTTGTCCTTTCCGTCAGTTATGTTTCTTGGATGCCTTGACTGGTTCGACACCAAGCTGTTTCAGTTTGCGATAAAGATGAGTTCGTTCGAGTCCCGTCTTTTCCGCGACACGTGTCATGCTGCCGCCCTCCTGTGCCAGATGATGTTCGAAATAAATGCGTTCGAACATGTCCCTGGCTTCGCGCAATGGCAGATCGAATGATAAAAGGGAAGTATTGATGACGTTTGAATTGCTGATTGTATTGGCAGGTGCCTGCAAGGGGATATTGCCGGACAGGGCACCGGACCGGGGTTCGACAATGGCAGCATTCTGCTGTGCGATGGTGACGGGTGCCGGACGGTTTTTTTCCTGATTGCGGGCGAGTCCCTGCTGTACGGCCTGAAGCAGCTTCTGAAGGGCGATCGGTTTTTCGAGAAAATTCATCGCGCCGATACGGGTGGCCTCGACAGCAGTATCGATCGTTGCATGTCCGGACATCATGATCACGGGCATCGTCAGATAACCGTCTCTTTGCCATTCTTTCAGCAGTGTGACGCCATCGGTATCCGGCATCCATATATCCAGTAAAACCAGGTCAGGTGTTTCAGCGGCACGAGCTTCACGTGCCTGTTGTGCGTTTTCCGCTGTTTGTACGACGTGCCCCTCATCGGAAAGAATTTCCGAAAGCAGTTCACGTATTCCCATTTCATCGTCGACTACCAGAATATTTGCCATATCTTAAATCTTGATTATTTGTTATTTCCTTTCTTGTACTGCATCACGTGTTTCACGGCCGTTTGGTAAAGCCAGTTGCAGGAAAAGAATTGAAACTTTTGCTCCATTTGCATCGGTTCTGTTTTGCACGTCGATATGTCCGCCGTGCTCATCAACAATTTTTTTAACTATCGCCATGCCCAGGCCGGTACCGCGCTCTTTCGTCGTGATGTAAGGTTCAAAAATACGTGCCAGTATTTTTTGAGCGAACCCTGGACCATTATCTATGACAGAAAGTCGAACTGCAATGCAGATTTTGCCTGAGGTGTCCTGATAGTGGACTTTTTCGGTCATTAATTCGATGCTGGGGATGTAATGTTCCCGGTTTTGTATTTCATTGACGGCGTCCTGTGCATTCTGCAGCAGATTGTGGATAACCTGCCTCAACTGCGTTTCGTCTCCCATGATGGCAGGCAGGTCTGGGGAAAGGCGGATATGGACCGTTTCGTGTGAATCGTTGCCGGCATACAAATGGACGATATCCTCGGCAAGCGCATTGAGATCCAGCGGTTTCAGGAAGGCTGGCGGTGTTTTGGCGAAATTTCTGAAATCGTTCACCATCTGCTTCATGGATGTGACCTGATTGACGATGGTATCGGTACTTTTTTTCAGTATGGCGGCATCCTGTTCCGAGAGTTTCGCATGCAGCTTCATTTGCAGTCTTTCCGCGGAAAGCTGGATGGGAGTGAGCGGATTCTTGATTTCATGCGCCAGCCGTCTGGCGACTTCACCCCAGGCGATGGAGCGCTGTGCTGAAATGACTTCCGTGATGTCGTCGAAAACGACAATATAACGGTTTTCATTATTGACCAGATGAGAAGATCCGCGCGCCAATAAAGTGATGTCGGTTTCGTTCGGTATTTCTGGATTGTGCGGGATTTCGATTTGCTGTTGCCAGTGAAGGTTACCGGAATCGTCATTCGCTGCAGCCTGAGCGGAAAGCTCGGAAAAAGCTTTTGTAATAGCTGCCGAAAAAACGGAGAGTCCCTTGATGCCGGACAGTTCCTGCCCGACGAGGGGCGACAGATCTTGCCTCAGAATCCGGGTGACTGGATCGTTGCATCCGATGAGTTTGAATTCATGATCGAGAACAATGACACCGGCGGACATGTTTGCCAGGACCGATTCAAGATGGACTTTGGCGGCTTCCAGATCGGCACGGCTTTTTTCCGCCTGGGCACGCGCTTCCGCAAGCTGGTGTGTCATGGCGTTGAAAGACTGGGTCAGCGTCCCCAGTTCGTCATTGCTCGAAACGATCGGGCGGGGTGAAAGATTGCCTTCCGAGACGGCCTTCGTTCCCTGTGCCAGAAGTAGCAGCGGCCGTGCCAAGTTGGAGGCAATCTGGAATGCGCTGGCGATGGCGCCGAAAATAGCCAGCAACAGGGTGAGCGACAGGGTAATGATATAAATCTTGCGTAGTCCGGATCTGGAAAGGAAGCGGATCTGATACTCGCTGTAGGCAGCCCTCAATGCTTCGGCATTGCGGGCGACGTTGGTCGGCATTTTCTGCATGAGCTGAAGATAATACGGTTCGTTTTGCAGGGATACCGACAGGCTGTGCACGGGAATACTGACAATGACCCGTATCATCAGGTCAGTCTCTTCCTGATCAATCGTCGACGGGTCATCGACCTCACCTTCTATGGCGGAATAATGAGACGTCATGCGTGCCTGACGCAGCATTGCGGCAGACGGAAGATCCGGAACAAGTAATGTATTGACCGAACCGGAAGAGGCGATAAGGCGCCCCTTGCCGTTGACAACAATGGCCTCGATATCGTCCTTGTCGTTTCTGAGGCGCGTCAGCAGCAGTGTCTGTTCGGAAAGTGGCAGTCCAGCCAGTTCGCCGGCGAGCCGGTTTGCCTGTACAGTCAGGTTTTTCTTTGATGTTTCCAGAATGGACTGTGCCAGTTTGACCCCGGAATCCAGTGCGGATTCGACACGGACATCGAACCAGGATTCGATGGATCGGGATACGAACTGGATGGAAACGACGTAGATGATAGCGCCGGGCAGGATACCCATCAGGGCAAACAGAACGACCAGTCTGGTCATCAGTTTCGAGCCGAATTTTCCACGGCGGTAACGGTTGACCAGACGGATCAGCATCCAGACAACCAGAATCAGAAGCGAGAAGGCGACAAGAATATTCACGCCGACAAGCCATGAATAGTTCCTGTCGAAAAATTCCGAATTTTCCGAGGCGGATGCAAGCAAAAAGAGCAAAATGCTCATGATGGCTCCGCCGACGATCCATAGATAACGTAAAACGCGAGTCACTTTGGTCTTCTGCTAGGGCATATACGAGAAACGTTTCCAGTCGGAAACAAGCCGCCAGTCACGATTGTTCAGTGCATTGATCTGGAACGGTTTGGGCAATTGCGAGACATCCAGCATGACCCGTACGGAAACATTGTAGTTCTCACCGGTGGAAAGGTCGGATTTGTCCGCAATGATCCAGCTGGGGGGATAGCGGATTGCCGATAACGCGTCTTCCAGCGAGTCATAGTTTCTTTGCAGCGTCCCGGGGATGGAAATGCTGTATTGCCTAGTCAGGACATTGTAGGAAATGCGAGTCGTTCTCGATCTGGAGACAGGGATTTCATCGAACCAGAATGTTCGGGGGCGGTTGATTTCAACTTCGGTTTTGAAATAAAGCGGGATCCCGTGAGAAAGGGTTTTCTCGAGGCTGTGATTGAAATCCAGCGAGAAACTGGTCAGCAGTTTGTATGTATCGTCGGAATATTCGATTTTCGCCGTATTGATCTGGATATCGTCGGCGGCGAAAGACAACAATGGATTCATTGCCATCGCGGTGAAGGCAAAGAAGAACAGAAATTGTAGTAGTCGACGTGTCACGGCTTCGGAAAACAGGATGCATTACTAATATGATAACGTGCTATGTTTTTTAAACAAAGCATAAAACAGGCCATCGTGATCGACCGGTCCCCTTGTCGGCAGAAGCTGTCCCGGTGCTTCGAGCCTGCATGCTCCGGTACGGGCGGCAAAGGCGATGGCCTGCTGTTCCGACTCCTCCGGCCAGATGGAGCAGGTAGCCAGCAGCAGTTTTCCTCCCGGTTTCAGCATGGACCACAGATTTTCCAGAATCCGCATGGAAAGAGCGGAAAGTTCACGGGAGTCGGCAGGCCTTCTCAACCACCGGATATCCGGGTGTCGCCTGATGATGCCGGATGCGGTACAGGGGACGTCTGCCAAAATACAGTCAAACGGGGTTTTGTCCCACCAGTCCTGTCTGGTCGCATCCCCGTTTTTTGTCGTGGCTTTCAGGCCAAGACGTTTCAGGTTTTCATGGATCATTCGCAAACGGCTCCGGTCACTGTCCAGCGCGAACAGATCAATGTCCGCCATTTCAAGCATATGGCCGGATTTGCCTCCGGGTGCGGCACAGGCATCCAGCACTTTCATGCCATCTTCCGGGTTCAGTAAAGGAGCGGCCAGTTGGGCGGCAGTATCCTGTACTGAAACCAGACCATCCGTAAATCCCGGAATTCTGTGGACAGGAATCGGATTGGCTAGTTTTACGGCATAAGGACCGATCGCAACCGGTTCAAGCCCGGCCGATCTCGCCAGTTCGAGGTAGGCGGCAATCGTCGTTTTCCGGCAGTTGATCCTGAGTGTCAGGGGCGGCAATGTATTTCCGACTTCGAGAATGGACTTCCAGCAGGATGGATAGGCCTTCCGTATCCGTTCGATCCACCAGAGAGGATAATTCCAGCAGGCTTCAGGCTGTTTTTCTGATGCTTCCAGAAGATCGGCTTGTTCACGCAGGAATCGTCTCAAGACTGCATTGACAAGGCCTTTCGCTTTGGCAAGTGACGGAATGGATGCAGCGGCCTGTACAGCCTGATCGACGACAGTATAGGATTCATATCGTACAGTCCCGTCCTCAGGCAGCAGCAATACAAGTGCGCACTGCAAAAGGCTTTCCAGAAGCAAAGGTTTCGGCGATTTCCGGGTCAGCGCCCGGGTCAGAAACCTGGCCAGTCCAAGATTCCTGATGGTATGGTATGAAATATCCTGAATGGCTCCGCGTGCGGAAGAATCGGGTGGCACATGGGCAAAAACGGCAGAAAGTGCATTGGGAAGAGACTGGCCGCCGGTGACACGGCTGACAACATCTGCGACGCTTGCCAGACGGAAAGCGAGGGATTCGGGAGCCAGTCTGTTTTCAGCGGAGAAAGTCGTTTCACGATTGACCACACCGGCTCCTGAAAGGTTGGATGCAGGCTTTATTGCAGGGAACCATCCAGTCCGTCCTGAACTTGTTCCGCTGCACGTATGACGGCGCGCGCCTTGTTTTCCGTTTCCTGCAATTCGGACTCAGGCGAAGAATCGGCAACGATTCCCGCGCCGGCACCGACGTGAAGCATGTTTTTGTAGATGACGCCGGTTCTGATGGCGATGGCCAGATCCATTTCGCCGCCAAAGGAAAGATAGCCGCAGGCGCCGCCGTAAATACCCCGTTTTACAGGTTCCATTTCATCAATGATTTCCATGGCGCGAACCTTGGGAGCGCCGGAAAGCGTACCGGCGGGGAAAGTCGCTTTCAGCACATCCAGATTGGACAGGCCCGGCTTCAGAAGTCCTTCGACATTGGAAACGATATGCTGGACATGGGAATATTTTTCAATTGCCATTTTTTCGGTAACCCTGACGCTGCCGATCTGGGCAATGCGTCCGATATCGTTGCGTGCCAAGTCAATCAGCATGACATGTTCCGCGATTTCCTTGGTGTCGGCGAGCAGTTCGGAGGCAAGCTGGCGGTCTTTTTCAGGTGTCGTGCCTCTCGGCCGTGTGCCAGCAAGTGGCCTGACAATGACCTTTCGTCCGTCAGGCGTATTTTCCTGGCGGACCAGAATTTCGGGCGAGGAACCGATGATATGCAGGTCATCGAAATGATAGTAATAAAGGTAAGGTGACGGATTCAAGGCCCTGAGAGAACGATATAGCGACAACGGTGAATCCGTATAGGGTTTTCTGAGACGCTGGCTCAGGACGACCTGCATGCAGTCACCGTTGGCGATGTATTCTTTCGTTCGAGCGACCGCGGAAAGGAAATCCTCTTTCCTGAAATCATGGATGACTTCCGTTCTCTGGCTTCCGTTCATGGCGGGGGCGACAGTCGGCATATCCAGCATGGCGCGCAATTCGCGCAGTCTCTGTTTCGCCTGTGAATAAGCCTCGGTGCGGGTCGGATCGGCGTATACGATCAGATACAGTTTGCCTGAAAGGTTGTCGATAACGGCCAGCTCTTCTGACAGCAGAAGCTGGATATCCGGGAATCCGAGATCGTCTTCCGGTGCCGTGTTCCTCAGTCTGGATTCTATGTAGCGGATCGTGTCGTATCCGAAATAACCGGCCAGTCCGCCGCAAAACCGTGGCAAACCAGGTGTGATGGCGACCTTGAATCTTGACTGGTATTCAGCGATGAAATCGAGCGGGTTGCCTTCATTTATTTCAATGACACTGCCGTTTTTGACGATTTCGGTTTTCATGCCGTGTGCTCGCAGCACTGTTGAGGCGGGCAGGCCAATAAAAGAATAGCGGCCGAAACGCTCACCACCGACGACCGATTCGAGCAGAAAGGAATTTTTGCCGTCATGGTTGTGCTGTGTCAGTTTCAGATAAAGGGACAGGGGCGTATCCAGATCGGCGATCGCTTCAATAATCAGGGGAATACGGTTGAAACCCTGGTTTGCCAGAGCCTTGAATTCGAGTTCAGTCATGAGTTTCTACAGTTCGCAATAGCGGGAAAATCCAGAAAACCGGCCAGTTGTTGAAGATGGCCGCAAACCTTTCAGAAAAATGAAGTCCGTAAACGTCGCCACAATCCTCCGGAGATGAGTCGGGATGGCGAATACTTGGGTTTTCTGACGAGAAACATGATCGGTAAAAATTTTCAGGCAACAAGACCGGACGCTTCATGCAAGCTGAATACAACAGCATCCGGATTCATTTCTTCTACGGGTTTTCCGTAATTATAACCATATGGAACCATAAATAGGGAACAACCCGCCGCCTTGGCTGCCTGTGCATCGTTTATGGAATCGCCGATGGCGACAGCCTGATCGGGGCGGCAACCGAATTTCCTGCAAGCCATCTGCATTGGAAAAGGATCTGGTTTCTTGACGAGGAATGTATCGGAACAGTAAATCAGGCTGAAGTAAGGGTAAAGGCCGTTTTTTGCCAGCAGCGGTTCCGTGAAGATGGAGGGTTTGTTTGTGACACAGGCAATATGGAGCTTCTTTTTTTTCATTTGTTCCAGACCTTCCCTGACTCCGGGGAAGACGGCACTGTGTTCTCCATTGACGATCCGGTAATGTTTGTAAAACAGGGTCATGGCGATATCCATTGTTTTTTCGGTCTCGTCGGATTCGAGATGGACGGAAAGCGTGCTTCGTACCAGATTCTGCGTTCCACGTCCCACAAACATGCGGATTGAGGACACATCGACTGGTGGAAGAGTCAATTCCTCAAGCATTCCATTCAGGGCGACATCGAGATCGGGAACAGAATCAATCATGGTCCCGTCCAGATCGAGAATGACGACACGGATACCGTTCAGGGGAAATTTTCCGGATAACTTTTGCATGGTGCGTTCACTCAGAAACGGGTGGTGTGACAGTACTTAATTTTTCACGCATTTGACGGATGACAGCGGAGTAGTCCGGCGTATTGAAAATGGCGGAGCCGGAGACGAACGTATCCGCGCCGGCACGGGCTATATCTGCGATATTGTCTACTTTGATGCCGCCGTCGACTTCCAGCATGATCCGTTTTCCCGAGGAGTTGATCATGGCGCGTGCCGTTTCGATCTTTTTCAGCGCATGGGAAATAAATGACTGGCCTCCGAAACCTGGATTGACCGACATGATGAGAATCAGGTCGAGTTTGTCCATGACGTGAAGCAGGTAATCGAGCGGAGTGGCCGGATTGAATACAAGACCAGCCTTGCAACCATTGTCATGGATCAATTGCAAGGTGCGGTCAATATGTTCTGATGCTTCAGGGTGGAAGGAAATGATATCGGCACCGGCCCTGGCAAAATCCGGAATGATGCGGTCGACGGGTTTGACCATCAGATGGACGTCGATCGGGACATCGACCAGTGGACGGATCGCGGAACAGACCATGGGACCGATGGTCAGGTTGGGAACATAGTGGTTGTCCATCACATCGAAATGGATCATGTCAGCGCCGGCGGCGACGACATTGCGCACTTCGTTGCCCAGTTGTGCGAAATCGGCGGAAAGGATACTTGGAGCGATACGGTATGTAGTCATGGGAAGTCAGTATTTGCCGTACAGAAACCGTTATTTTATACCTGTTGCCCGGAAAAGAACTTTGGCAAGCCGCAAATGCAGACATTTTGTAGCGCCGGATATTGACCTGACCTAGTGCGCCGTAAAGCCCCGTCCTTCAGGTCGGGGATATAAGGCGCGATTTTCTGCCTGACGAAAAAAGGGGAACAGTTTCAGGTCAGGATACCGGAATTCGTGCTGTCCTTGCCGAGAACGTTGCATTAAATCCTGTTTCGGATGACCGTACAGTGTGCTGCTGGCGGATAATGGCTTATGATAATGTGAAATGAATTTCCGATTTGAGCGTCGTTGTTGCGACCAGCAGGAAAGAACAGGTAACCGGTCATGCCATATAAACGTTTTGTATCTTATTTTTCCCTGATTTGTCTGATATTCTGGCTTGCCTCATGTACGACGACTCCTCCGGTCGCTCCGGAGGCGGAACGTACACCGGTCAGTGAAAGACAACAGGTTTCGTTTCCAGATCTGCCCGGCTGGGAGCGTGATGACCTGAAGGAGGTTTTGCCCGCATTCCTGAAGTCATGCCGTGCGGTCGGCAAGAAAAAGGAGTGGCGTGAAGTATGTGAAAAAGCATACGGCGTGGATGAAAATGACACTCTGGCCATCCGTTCTTTTTTTGAAACGAATTTCATCCCTTACCGGATTGCCGGAGAAAACGGATCGGAAACCGGGCTGGCCACAGGATATTTTGAACCGCTTCTGAGAGGCAGCCGGACACGGAACGGAAAATTCCGGACAGCATTGTACCGGCAGCCTGCTGATTTGCTGGTCATCGATCTGGACAGTGCATATCCGCAACTCAAGGGATTGCGTCTGAGAGGAAAACTGGATGGAAATAGGGTCGTTCCTTATGAAACGCGTGCCGAGATCGAAAAATCGGGAAAGCTCGCTGGGAACGAGATAGTATGGGTCGATGATGTGCTCGATGCGTTTTTTCTCGAAATCCAGGGATCCGGACGTGTCTATATGCCTGAATCGGATGAAACCATCCGCCTGGCATATGCCAACCAGAACGGTCGTCCTTACCGTTCTATAGGCCGTTATTTGCTTGATAAGGGGGTGCTGAAGCCGGGACAGGCATCATCGCAGCAGATCAGGCGCTGGCTCAAGAGGAATCCGGAACGGTTGCGGGAAGTGCTCGATTCCAATCCGAGTTATGTCTTTTTCAGGGAAGAAAAAATAGACGATCCGTCAGAAGGGCCGAAAGGTACCCTGGGTGTCCCGCTGACACCGGAACGTTCTGTCGCCGTCGATCCGCGTCATATTCCGCTTGGCGCACCGGTTTTCATTGATACAACTCAACCTTACAGTTCCGTCCCCTTGCAAAAGCTGATGCTGGCACAAGATACAGGAGGGGCGATCAGGGGAGCTGTTAGGGTTGACTATTTCTGGGGATTCGGGCCTCAGGCAGGCGAGATGGCCGGCAAAATGAAACAAAAACTCAAAATCTGGCTGCTTCTGCCGAAACAACCGGAAAAATGACAGGATGAATGGTCAGGCCTTTACCTAGTGCGCCTTATATCCCCGTCCTTCAGGTGGTGGATATAAGGCGCGATTTTCTGCCTGACTGTTTTTGT
>CAZRQR010000029.1:0-17014 GCA_964602435.1 uncultured Oxalobacter sp. | reverse complement strand
CCATATCCAGACAAAACATTCTTTCCGATGATCAGAAATCATCATCGACCTTTACAGAAGAGGAACGGATCCTGTCAGACATAAGTGCCAGCTTGTCACGAACCAGCCTGTTTTGCTGCACCAGCTGATCGTAATCCGATTGAAACAGGGGGGATTCCCAAAATACTGGCCACTTCAAAAACGATATCGACGGAACATGATGGATCACCGTTTTCAATACGATATAACAGGCCACGGGAAATATCTGCCCGCTCAGCAAGCTTTGCCGTCGTAATTTTTCGTTCAATACGTGTAGTTTTGATCAACGCAGCCATATATTGAAGTGCCTCGGCAGTATAACGGCTATAAGCCCTTTCCTTTTTTCATGTTGTTACACTTGTATTATATATAGCGCACAAGTGCATGTTATGTACTATAAATAGAACAAAGAGTGTTTTTTGTAATGTCTTGAAGATTTTTTCCACACAGATTCCATACCTTGCCCATTTGCCCTTTTGATTCTTTTCAACTTTTCCTCGACCAGCTTGTGTGAGCGAATCATATACCATAGCGTTTGCTTTCAACGAGTCTGTATAACAGAGGCATATGTGAACAGTATCTCGAGTCAAGCAACGTTTCCAGGCCTTCAAGTACGAACCGATGCCGAACGGCGAACAACAGCGCAACATGCTCCGTTTCGCCGGATCGTGCCAGTATGTGTTCAACAAGGCTTTAGCCTTGCAGAAGGCACGCTATGAACAGGGGGAAAAGAAACTCGGTTACGCCGGGTTGTGCAAGCAGCTTGCCAGGTGGCGCAACAGCACGGAAACGCCGTGGCTAACGGATACGCCGGTTCATCCATTGCAACGGACGCTCAAGAACCTCTGGATCGAGCCTATGCCAATTTTTTCGCCAAACGGACTGATTTCCCGCGTTTCAAGAAAAAAGACCAGAACGACAGCTTCCACTACCCCACCCCGAAACAGGTCAAGTTTGACCAGATCAACCCCCGTCTATTCCTGCCAAAACTGGGCTGGCTGCGCTAGCGCAACAGCCGCAACGTATTGGGCGAAATGAAGCAGATTACGGTATCCGGGGATGGTGAGAAATAGTTCATCAGCATTCAGACCGAGTGAGAGGTGGATAAACCGATATCCAGCAATGGTGCAGGAAAGCAGATCATAAAAAAACCGGTCAGACTTGCTGGCTCAGGCCGGTTTTACGTAAATGACGGAATACGGTTTGAAAAGCCGGTTTTTGCCGACGGATTCTTTTTCAGGCTGCAGCAGCGGCCAGTTCATCATGCGTTGGATGGCTGGATTTGTTCCAGAGATCGATATGGCGGTATTCGCCAAGTCCTTTCGGTTCGCGATGGGCAATTACGATGAAACCCGTTTCCGGAAGGGATGTTCGCAGCAGACGATAGAGTTCTTCTTCCGCCTGTACGTCGAGCGAACTAGTGGCCTCGTCCAGAAAGACCCATTCGGGACGTGTTGCCAGAATGCGGGCGATCATGAGTCGTTGCAGTTCGCCGCCTGAGAGCCGGTAATCATTGCCGATTTCACCGGCTTGTTCAAGCTGGGCTTCGTGGCGAGGGCAGGTCAGTCCGACGTTTTTCAGCAACTGACGGATGCGTTTCGGATGGTCGGGTTTGTCCGGGTAGGTGATGCATTCAGCCAGACTGCCGAGTGGCAAATAGGCTTTCTGGGGCAGAAAGAGCGTTTTTCCGGAAGGCAATGCCACCTGTCCGTCGCAATGTGGCCAGATTCCCGAGAGTGCTTTCAGCAATGTCGATTTGCCGATACCGGATGGCCCGTCAATCCAGACAGCCTCGCCGGGTCTGACGATCAGTTCAGGAATATGGAGCAGGTTTTGTCCAGAGGGATTGCGAACAGTCAGGTTGCGGATATGGAGCATGTTGTCTGGCGAAGTGATTTCGGCGAGAGGCGATGGGTGATTGCCGATGGCTTCGGCCTGACTCATGAAAGAGGCCAGACGGTTGGCGGCGGCGGACAGTTCGGCCAGTTCCTTGTAAGAGAAAATGAACCACGACAGAGTGGTTACCAGACGGGTGAATGCCGAGCCGAGCTGCATCAGTCCACCCAGAGCGACATAGCCCATCAGGTAAGCCGGAAAGGCCAGAAACAGCGGGATACGCAGAACCGTCATATAGTATGGTCGGGTGAATATGCCGAGGATGAATTCCCGGTTGATGCGGTGACGCCAGTTTTCGAGGATGCGTTTATAGCGCCTGTCGATGATTTCGCGTTCCGCTTTCTCGCCGTTTTCTAGAGCGACTGCTTCCTTGGATTCACGCAGGCGGGCCAGTGCGAAACGCATATCGGCTTCCCTGTGTTGCTGGATGACGTTCAGTTTCATGAGCGGCGCTCCCATCCAGTGGGTGAGTCCACTGGAGATCAGGACGTATATCGGTGCCGCCCAGACAAGGTAATGCTCGATAACGATGTCCATTCCGAAGAAAGAGAAAGCGATCGGAAAGGCGGACAGCTTCCACAACAGGGCGGAGTAGGTCGTCAGACCGACAAGGCCGGTAAAGAGATCAAGACCTTTTCCGGTCAGCCGGTCGACGAAGATCCGGCAATCTTCCGATATTCGCTGATCAGGATTGTCAAGTGGCGAGTTTTCATCCGTATTCAGGTGCCAGTAGGCCTTGTTGGAAAACCAGCGTTCCAGTGAAGCCTGGGTCAGTGTGGTTCTCCAGCGGATCTGGACGAGTTGCCGGATATAGGAGGCAATCAGAAATTGCGAGGCACTGGCCAGCGTGATAAGACCGAAAATTCCGATTTGCCACAAGGCGGCCCGTGCATCGTATTTTTCCAGTGCACTGTAAAAATCCTTGTTCCAACTGATCATCTTGAGGGCAAGCTGGATTTCGACGAGATTCAGAGCCAGTACAATGAAACAATAAAGGATACCGGTTTTGCCACCCGGCCCCTTGATGCAGAGGGAGGCCAGTGCGGCAATGCGTTTTAACGTGTTATTCATCTTGCGTTTTTTTGCTTTCACGGTTTTTAGGCATGGCGATCCTTGTCGCACGGGGTTCCGGTGCGTCTATCCGGAAAATGGCATCGGCTATTTTCCGGTCGGGCTCCGGCTGCCATTCCGGTTTGTCCGAAGTCAGCAATACGGCTGTGTCGGTGATGCCGAGATCGGCCAGCTGATAAGGTGTGCCATGGCCGTATTCAAGATGTCCCCGACCGATGATGCCGATGACAATCGGTTTTTGCTCGCATGGCGGTATTTCATTGAGAGCATGAACCATATTGCAGGCAAATGCCCTGTCCCAGGTTTGCATGGCGCGCATGAAGCGTTCGCGATCAGGCGCAGGTGTATTGTCCGGTTTCCGGTGATTGCCGTAACTGGCCAGATGGGCATGGTATTCCACAGTGGCCGGAGCGGCAGGGGTCAGGCCATCCCGCTCGGTTTCTGGAATGGCATCCCACCCCAGTTTGCCGACACGGGAAACCAGTTCACGATAACAGTTCAGGGCTAGCATCCTGATTTTCTGTTGGCGGCAGAAGTGGAAGAGCGGCAGGTAAATTTCGGCCGGGAATCCCCACACATCGAGCCATTCAGATTTTTTGAGGAATGTTTCCGTATTGAGCCGGCCATCCACCCATTCGTCGAGAACAGATTGAAGGCGGCGCGGAAACATTTCGAAACCCATCATCATGTTCGGACGCAATGCATAAAGTGTTGCAGCCACATGCAATTGCCAGCGATGGATTTCGGCGATATCGTGTGTTTCACCCAGCATGACGACGGATTTGGTGGCCATTTCCTGCATCAGTGGCTTGAAAGGCAGGATTTTGCCTGATACGGGATCGATCCAGGTCGCACGCGGATGTGCGATGGCTGGTGGTTTGATTGTTTCAGTCATGTTGTGTCCTTCAGAAGTCTGCCGAGAGACTGATGGCGAATGTGCGACCCAGACCGGTATAGAGTTCCAGCGGATTGGTATAAATCGTGGCCGGATTGGAAGGATAGTCTTCCATGGTGGCGGCGGAGCTGACGAAGTAGCGGCGGTTCAGGATATTCAGGACCGATGCGGTCAGCCGGAATGTCTTGTCGATCTGCCAGTTGACATAGCCGTCGAACAGGGCGTACCCGCCCGGTTTGTAGTAGTCGTTGTCGCTGACCCTGTCGATTCCGTGAGTGAAGGTTCCGAACAGCTGGGTGGTGACGCCGTATTTCGGCATCTCATAGGTTACGCCCAGTACCGCTGACAAGGGGGAGGCGCCGTCGAAAGGAACATATTCATGGCTGTTGTCGCTGGTCTGTTTGCCGTACTGGTAGACGGCACTGCCGTTCAAGGTCCAGTTTCTGGCAACCTGCCATTCTGCAGAAGCCTCGATGCCGTACAGTTTGACCTTGTCGACGTTCTTGTAGGTATATTTGAGTTCATTGCCGATCTGCTGGCGGCTGAGAATGAAATTGGTGTAATCACTGTAAAATGCGCCGATCGAGAACCATCCTTTATTGAATTGTCCCCTGAATCCGATATCGAACGATTTGACTTCTTCCGGTTTCAGGTCTGGATTGGGGACGAGCTGCATGACGCCCATATCGTAGGACGTGTAAAGCTGTTCGGCTGTCGGCATCTTGAAGCCTTCCGCGTAACGTGCATAAACGGAGTACTGGTTGTTCAGTTTGAGGAGTGTGCCCAGCTGGGGCAGCCATTTTGTTTTAGTGATCTTGCGGGGTTCGCTGCCTTCGATGAGATCGTAACCTTCATTGGGAGTCGGATCGAGGGAGTAGTACGCACGGCGGATACCTGGAATGACCTTGAGGCGGTCGTTGAACAGTTTGATTTCGTCCTGAAGATACAGGTCGGCGCGAATCGTTTCGGCGTCGGCGAAATTGCTGCCGCCACCAATGGTGGTGGTTGAAGTCCTCTGCGTCAGATTGTCGGTAACGCTTTGGTTGTAGTAAGCGGTATCTGTTTTGTCACCCTGGAAGCCGTAAGTCAGCTTGTGTTTCGTGGCACCGAGATCAAAGCTGGACGTGAACTGGATATCGGCCTGATAAAAGTCTTGGTTGTAGTCCGTATGTCCGGAGGCATAGAAGTCCTCGTTTGTGCTTGTGTTCCGGTACCAGCGACGATCGGAAAGGGAACGTTTCTGGGGAGAATAGGAAAGACGCCAGATCACATTGTCAAGTGCGGCCGTATTGATGTCCCAGTCGTGTTCCAGTGCGATACGGAGCCGCGTCTGTCTCTGGTTTCTGAAACGGTCTCCGTTATCGGTACTGGATGTGCCCATGGCGCTGGGAAGAATGCCCCTGTCGTATAACTGCTCGATGCTGGTGTCCGATTCAAAAAATTCGCCGGTCAGTTTGAACTGATGGTCGGCATTCGGCCGCAAAACCAGTTTGGTCAGGGCATTGTTGACTTCGGCGTCCGTCGGATTGAAACGGTCGCAACCGAGGGCATTGCGGTTGCATCCCCATTGCCCCCCGTCGGAACGGGCGTTTCTCAGCCGTGTTTCATGGTAGGTTCGGTGCGTATAACCAAACATGACCTGTGCGACTGGATTGATCTGTGCGGCGACCATGGCATTCTGGCTGTGGGCGTAATTGCTGCCGTCGAATCCGTAACGGGCTGTTCCACCGACCTGATTGCCTTTCAGCAAGTCATCAGGATCGAGTGTCTGGTAAGACACCATCCCGCCCAATGCATCGGCACCCCACAGAACCGATGCCGGTCCATGCTGGATTTCGACAGCCTTCAGGGTCGACACATCCACGAAATCACGGTTTCCGGCGTCGTTGGCTTCGATCACACGGGCACCGTCGACAACGATCTGGACCCGGTTTGTGCCCACCCCCCGGATGGTAAATCCGCCGAGACCTCCGAAAGGAGTGGTTCCGGAAGCCTGACGGTTGACGGAGACCCCAGGCAGATAACGGACCAGTTCCTGAATGTTGTTGACGTTATGGTCTTCTATCTGCTCTCGCGTGATGACGCTGACTACAGCCGGCGTATCCAGCACTTTTTCTTCCTGTCGTGTCGCCGTTACCGTAATGGCCCCCATTTCATAAGGCGATTCTTCCCGGTTTTTCTGGTCCGCCGTGATGGCATGTATGATTTCGGACGGCTTTTCATCCTGCTGCGCATGGGCCATGGAGGCAAGGCAGAATGCGGCAGAGGAAAGGCCTATGCAAAGCTTGTAAAATTTTTTCATTTGCTTCTGTTCTTTGTTAAGGGGAAATGGTTTGTTTTTCTTGTGGTCTGGTGATAAAACCGATGGTTGTCAGGCCTGCGCGACTGGCATCTGACAGGGTTTGTGCGACGTATTGATAGTCGGCGTGCCTGTCTGCATAGATGTGGACTTCGGGCATGGGGTTTTTTCTGGCCGCTTCCGTGAAAAGCGCCTGTGCCGTGCTACGGTCAACAGAATTTCCGTTGTACAGGAGTTCACCATCTGACCGGATGGAAAGATCGATTTTTGCAGACGTGGTGTCGACGCTTTTCGAACTGGCTTGTGGCAGTTCGATCCGGACTGAATGCGACAGGAGCGGCGCCGTGACGATGAAGATGACAAGCAGCACAAGCATGACGTCGATCAGCGGTACCATGTTCATTTCGGCCATCGGTGTACGGCTGTGTTTGTTTCCGAATCCTCCGAATGCCATGATCAGCCCCGTTTGATGTGATGAACAGCCGGCATCGTGGCGGATTTTTCATGAGGTTCGGTATTGATGGAATAGGGTTTGCCGGTTGTCAGGAAAGTAAGCAGTTCGTTGGCGAATGTGTCGAGTCTGGATATCGTGACATTGTTGCTACGTACCAGCCAGTTGTATCCGATAACGGCCGGAATGGCGACGGCCAGACCGATACCGGTCATGATAAGTGCTTCTCCAACAGGGCCGGCAACCATATCTAGCGTACCGGTTCCACTTGCACTGATATTGATCAGGGCGTTATAGATACCCCAGACTGTTCCGAACAGGCCGATAAAAGGTGCCGTCGATCCGATGGTCGCCAGAACAGTCAGGCCGTTTTCGAGACGGGCTGCATCTTCATCCATGACCATGCGCATCGTCCGGGTGATAAATTCCTGCTGGGTACCTGCTTCGGACAGTTTGGCGGCGCCATAATGGGCGTGATGTTCCATGGCATGTTGTGCATGGGCTGTCAGATGCGAGAAAGGGCATTTGATGCCGTGCGTCTGGATTTCATGCCGGACAGTGTCCAGGGATGTGGCATTCCAGAAGAACTGGAGAAATTCCTTACTGTAGCGTTTGCGGCGCCATCCGGCGATTCCTTTGACAATGATGAGAGTCCAGGACACGACAGACATGCCGATCAGTATGACAAGAATCGTTTTTCCGAGAAGGTCGCTTTGGGCGATGAAATGACTGAATCCAATATTGCTGGTAGTGGGTTCCATTTTTATAGCTGCTCTCTGTTGGTGGTATGAGATATTTATTGTCCGTTCAGGTTGAACCGGTAAGGGATGATGGCCATGGCGAAAAGCGGGCGGCCATGTTCCGTATAAGGGTGAAAAGTGCTGTGTCGTGCCGCTTTCAGAGCCGCTTCATCCAGGCGGCTGAATCCGGAGGAAAGGACGACACGGGCGTCATGGACACGGCCTGCCGTATCGACGACGACACGAACATTGACCTGGCCCGATTCATGCTTCTGTATGGAACGGGCCGGATATTCGGGTTTGACGGCCCGTTTATACCGAAGCAGGGAAAGCGATACCGAACGGGTGACTCCGTTTCCGGTACTACCGGATCCGATACTAGTTCCTTCGCTTTGTCCCGTACCTGTCCCTTTTCCCTCACCATAACCGTTTCCCGTGCCGTTGCCTGTGTCAATGTCGCCGGTGGTGTTTGGCTCATGGCCTGAATGCATTGGCAGGGCAGAAGAAAAACGGGAATCCGGGATCGTTTTTGATTCGGCAGCAGGGTGGTGAATCTGTTCGGCAGGGGATTTTCTGATGGTGTTGCTTTCCGGTGATGTTTTTTGTGCGGTGGCCGTTGTCGCGATAATTTCCGGCTGTTTTTTCTTTTTCATGGAAGCAGGTTTTTCAGCTGAAGTTCCTGACAGGGAAGGACTGCCTTGCAGAACCGAAACGAAAAGCACCTTGTTTCCTCCGGTACTGCCACTGCCGTTGCCGCCACCGACACTTCCGCCCAGCCCGACTAGGGGAATGCCTTGCAGTGCGATGGCGATCAGAATGCCGTGCAAAAACAGGACAGTTATTGCTAGTCCCCGAACGAGCGACCGTGGTAAACAGTCGATATGCCGGATTGGAAAATAGGATTGGACTTGTACGGCCATAATTCAATAAATTTGAAAGTTTTGTTCGATTGATGAAATTTTCTTTGGTCGATAACGCAAATTTTTGCAAATGATAATTATTCTCATTTAGAATTGTCAACATAAATAAGAATGATTATCATTTGCATTTGTTGAATGGTGAGTTCAGCACTTCAGAATGTTTACAACCGATCCAACAAGATTTTCAGAAAGAAAAGAAAAACAATATGACAAATACAACGCAACTCATGGACAGGATGGCAATTCGTGAAATGCTTCAGAAAAATCCTGGTGCCGTGCTGGAAGGAATTGCCACCGGTGCCGGTCTGGGACTGGCCGATGTGATCGAGCTGCTTCCTGAATACATGTGGCAAAAGATGGATGGCAGCCGTTTCGTGGAGATCATGCAGTCGCTTCCGGCATTGGGCAAAGTGACTCTGGTCATGAATACACCTGATGTGATCATGGAATTTTCCGGTGAATTGCCCAATGGAAAGCTTGGTCACGGTTTTTACAATTTCGCCCATAACAGTCCGTTGCACGGCCATTTGCGGGTCAATCACTGCAAATCGATTTATCTGGTGGAAAGACCTTTTATGAAAAGGCAGACGGTCAGTCTGCAATTCATCAATGAATCGGGAAATGCCATGTTCAAGATTTTTGCCGGGCGTGATGAGAAAGGGGGACTTGTTCCGGAACAGATTGCTGCCATGCGCTCTTGGTTTTCCGGTGCCAGAACCGGAGCGGTTGCATGAAAGGGGTTGATTTGCTGCTTTTCGGTGCAACCCGCAATACCGGTCTTTCCATTGCGCGTCTGGCGGTCGGGAAAGGAGAGACGGTTGCAGCCATGGCAAGAAAAGAGAGTGATGTTTCCAGTCTGAAAATGCTGGGAGTGACGGTTGTCCAGGGGGATGCTTTCGAGGTGCATGATTGCTGGCAGACTCTGAATGAAACCCGACCCCGCAGGGTGATCAGTCTGATGGGAGGCAAGAATGCACAGGGTCGCCGTGTCTGTGGAGAAGGCAATATCAATGTCGTTCGCGCGCTTGAAGGAGGAGCGCCGGTGGAACGGTTTTTGCTCGTGACGTCAATGGGATGCGGCGAGCAGTATGAAGCGCTAAACGAGAATGTCAGAAAATTTCTTGGAGAGGCATTGCGAGCCAAGACGGAAGCGGAAAATTATCTGAAAAAGAGCGGGTTGCCCTGGACGATTGTCCGGCCTGGCGGTTTGAATGATGAACCGGCATCAGGTAATTTCTGCCTGCTTGACGGGCCTGACCGGAACCGGAAAGGCTATGTTTCCCGTGGTGATGTGGCGGCCGCTGCCTTGCAGGTACTGGATGATCCGGTCTGGTTGCATCGTGCGGTGACGGTTCAATGTGACAGGGATGCCAAGGAGACCGTTCATGCCTAAAATTTCCGATTTTTATGCCCGAGTTTCGTCCGATCCCCTGACGATGGCTTTTGCAGAGGAAAAGAAAACAATGCCTTCACTTGCCCGCATGCGGCCACAGCCTCCCGAATGGGATGGCGGATCTTTTGCCGAATTCGGCGCAAAAGCATTTATGGCGAGGCCGGAACGTCCGCTTGCATTGTATGTTCATGTGCCGTTCTGTCATCATCATTGTACTTTTTGTCCCTTTTATATCAATCAGACCAGAAAGGATTTCAGCAAGGAATATTCTTCACTGCTTTTGAAGGAAATCGTCGATACGGCGTATGTTCTGAGAGAAGTGGTCGACAAACGGCCGGTGAATGCCATTTATTTTGGTGGCGGGACGCCGAGCGATCTGGATCGGGACGATATGGCGGCGGTCATCCGTGCCTTGCATGACTGTTTCAGAATATCTCCCGACGCAGAAGTGACGGTAGAGGGCAGAACGACCGGGTTTACCGCGGACAAGGGCAAGGCATGGGTCAAGGCGGGTGCAAACCGTTTTTCTCTGGGGGTTCAGTCGGCCAATACGGCATTGCGGAAAAAACTCGGACGGATATCTTCCCGGGAAGAAGTCGGTGATGCTCTGAATGGCCTGTGCGAAAGCGGGGCCTCGGTCGTTATCGATTTGATGTACGGATTGCCGGGGCAGGATATTCCGATGCTTCTAGACGATATCCGGTATATCAGTGAAGAAACGGGTATTGCTGGTCTTGATCTGTATGAACTCAGGCGTTTTCCGGACAGTCCGCTCGACAAGGCGATCAACCGCGGAAAAATGCCGGCGATGCCAGAATTCCATGAAAAAGCCAGAATGTTCGGTGCGGCGTATGAACGTCTGTACGATTACGGATTCGAGCACTTTTCACCGAAACACTGGCGTCGCAATACCCGTGAAAGATCGTTGTATAACCGTCTTGCCGGACGGCAGACCGATATGATTCCTTTCGGTTCGGCCGCTGGTGGTCGGCTGGGAACGATCGGGCTCGGTACGGTAAGAGATATCGGGACTTATGCGGAAATGGTCGGACGCGGTGAAAAACCGTTGTCCAGAATCACGCTATCTCCGCTTTCTGCCGATCGTGGCGGATTTTCCCATGAACTGGATGTCGCCATGGAAAGATTGCAATTGCCGGATATGGGCAAATGGCCGGTATCGCATCGCGATTCGGGAAGAAAACTTCTTGCGCAATGGAAAGAGGCCGGATTGCTTGCCGACAGCAGGGACGGAAATGGAATGTCGCTGACTTGTGCCGGTTTTTTCTGGTCGGACCGGTTGAGAAAACTGCTGATGGATTTCGTCGCCGCTCCGGTTACGGAATAACCAAGTTTTTTACGGTGACGGAAAAGGGCGGTTTGTCTATTTTCCGGAAGACAGGCCGTGTTTCATGGCAGGCTAGTTTGCCCGATAACCGGAAGAGACAGAATTGTCTGGAATAAAGTGATTGTGACAGAAATGGCCTCGCCGTTCGGGAACACGGAATTATTCGTTTGCCGACGTGGAATAAAGACGGCAGGACGGGTACAATTTGCGCATGAAAAACATTGTCATCCTTATTTCCGGACGGGGCAGCAATATGGAGGCGATTGTCCGGGCGTTCAAACGAGAAAGATGGTCCGCCCGATTGTGTGCCGTGATCAGCAACCGTGCTGATGCCACCGGACTGGCTTTTGCGGAAAAAGAGGGGATTTTGACCCGGGTGGTATCCCATAGGGATTATCCGGATCGTGAATCCTATGATGCGGCGTTGCAAAAGACAATTGACGAACATCATCCTGATCTGGTGATTCTTGCAGGGTTCATGCGAATTCTGACTGACAGTTTCGTCAACCATTATACGGGGCGCATGATCAATATCCATCCCTCTCTGTTGCCCAGTTTCAGGGGATTGCATACCCACCGGCAGGCTATCGAGGCGGGGGTCAGGGTTCATGGTGCAACGGTACATTTCGTTACGCCGGAGCTTGATGGTGGTCCCATTATTGCGCAGGCCGTGGTGCCGGTACTACCGGGCGATGATGAAGATTCGCTGGCCGATCGGGTGCTGGAACAGGAACATCGGCTTTATCCACGGGTCGTCGGCTGGTTCGTTGAAGGCAAGCTGGCATATACCCGAGATGGGAAAGTGGGCTTGGCCGATGATGTCGCTGAATCCTTGGATTTTGTATTGACGGGAGGGGGATTGTGAGATTGTCTCCGCTGGTCATTACGCATACCGAACAGGTATTGAGGGAAATCTTGCTGTTTGCTGGACCTGCCGATGTCGTGATTTCACGATACTTCCGGGAACATGCCAAACTGGGAATGCGGGAAAGAGGCGCGATTGCGGAAACGGTGTATGCAATCTTGCGTAACCGGCTGGTGTACAACCATTTTTCCGAATCCGGAAAAGGTGCACAAATGCGGCGTCTGGTCTTGCTTGGCATGGCCGATATCTATGGAGTCGAAGCACTGGTCGGAATCACCGAGGAGGAAAAGGTCTGGCTGGAACATGTCATGAAAATCGACAGAACCCAGTTGCCGAAAAAGATACAGGCCAATCTGCCGGATTGGCTTTATGACAGACTGGTTGCACAGTATGGCGAGGACGAAACGCTCAGACTGGCCTCTGTGTTGAATACACCTGCTTCCCTGGATCTGCGGGTCAATACGCTTAAGGCCAAACGGGAAGATGTCCTGAAGGTCCTGAAAGAAGTACCTGTCGAATGTGAACCGACTCCCTACGCTTCATCCGGAATCCGTTTGCACCGGAAAATCGCCTTGCAGAATATGCCTTTGTTCAAGGAAGGAAATGTCGAAGTTCAGGATGAGGGCAGCCAATTGCTGGCGCAGATTGTCGGAGCGAAGCGGGGTGAAATGGTCGTCGATTTCTGTGCCGGTGCTGGCGGCAAGACACTGGCGCTGGGTGTCGCGATGCGCAATACAGGCCGTCTTTATGCATTCGATGTTTCCGACAGGCGGCTGGCGAAAATGAAACCGCGTCTGGCAAGGAGTGGTTTGTCGAATGTCCATCCTGTCCAGATCGCCCATGAGCGGGATGCCCGTATCAAACGGCTAGCGGCAAAGGCCGACAGGGTTCTGGTCGATTCACCTTGCAGCGGACTGGGAACGTTGCGGCGCAATCCCGATCTGAAATGGCGCCAGACACCGGAGACGATCGCTGAGATGGCGCAAAAGCAGCAAGCCATTCTGGAATCGGCCGCACGACTGGTCAGGCCGGGGGGACGACTGGTGTATGCCACTTGCAGTTTGCTGGATGACGAGAATGAAAAAATTGTTGCCGGTTTTCTGGAAAAGGATGGTCGTTTTGTACTGGTACCCATGCAGCAGGTGCTCAGTGACGGGAAAATCGGTCTGGAAATGGGGGATTATCTGAAGCTTTTGCCACAGATTCACCAGACAGACGGTTTTTTTGCGGCCGTTCTGGAACGGGTCAGGTAAGCTGCGGTGGACATGGAATTGTCCGGACGGCATTTCTTCATGAAATGCCGTTTTTTTTTGGGGGGTGAGGTGAAACGCCCTGTTTTCAGGATGAAGCCGGTGGTATCGCGTGGATTGTCTGTACAGGAAAAAGACCATACGGTTTTTCGGTATGTCTGTCTGAAATCCTGATGAAATCAAGAGTCTTTCAGGTCTGCGATGTTACAATAACAAAGTAACGCCTCTGATAGGGCACGCTGGACAGATCGCTTCGGTGTGCGTTATTTTTACCAGATTCTTTTTCGATGTAGCAACCCGATTTTTTCAATTCAAAAACGATATGGCTATATTCTCATCTTTGAAATCCTCGATAAAACCGGTTACAGGGGGAAGCTTATGATCCTTGGAATCGACGTTGGAGGTACGCACACCGATTCGGTTTTGATGAATAACCGAAAGATTATCCGCAAATCGAAAGTGCTGACGGATAAGGAAAACATTCTCAAATCCGTTCTGATGGCAACCGAGGCGGTTGCCAAGCCGGATGATATCAAAAATCTGCAGCGTATTGTGCTGTCAACGACGTTGACGACAAACGCTGTTGTACAGAACCAGCTTGATCCGGTCGGTCTGGTCGTCATGAACGGTCCCGGTGTTTCACCGAAGGATTTGCCACTGTACGACAAGGCGAATTATATCGCCGGTTACATGAGCCATCGCGGAATAGAGGCGGAAGCGCCTGACCGTGCGGAACTGGCGGAACTCAAAGAAAAATTCAGGAAGGAAAACATCAATCGCTTTGCCATCATCGGCAAGTTTTCGACCAGAAATCCCGTTCATGAACAGGAAGTGGATGCCTATCTGGATGATATCGCCGAACATGCATCCCAGAGCCATCAGCTTTCCGGCGCGCTGAATTTTCCGAGGCGCATTGCCACAACATATCTGAATGAAGCGGTATGGGGACTCCAGCGCAAGCTTGCTGACCAGCTGAAAACGTACATGGACAAGCTGGGTGTCAAGGTGCCTCTGTATATTCTGAAAGCGGATGGCGGCACGATCGAAGTGGAAGCATCGCGCGAAATGCCGGTACAGACCATTTTGTCCGGCCCGGCGGCGACGATCATGGGTGTACTGCCATATGTTTCACCGGAAAAGGATTCCATTTCTGTCGATATCGGTGGAACGACGACCGATATCGCCCTGTTTGCCGATGGGGTTCCATTGCTGGAACCACAAGGTATCACGATCGAGGATCACAAGACATCGGTTCGTGGTCTGCTGACGCATTCCATTGGGGTCGGTGGCGATAGTCATGTCCGTGTGGAAGAGGGGGTTCTACGTCTGGGACCGGAACGTCTGGGGGCTGCCATGGCTTTCGGTGGCCCTGTTCCGACAACAACAGACGCTCTTGTCGTGCTGGGAATTGCCGACATCGGTGACAAGGCCAAGGCAATGGAAGCCATGAAACAACTGGCTGCCGAACTGAAGAAAACACCGGAAGAAGTTGCACGCCAGGTCGTCGATCTGGCTTGTACGCTGATTGCGGAAAAGATCAATGCGATGCTTGCCGAAATCAACAGCAAACCGGTTTATACGATTCACGAGCTTCTGGAAGGCCGCCAGATCAAGCCGAAAGAAATTCTGGTAGTCGGCGGTCCGGCGCCCTATATGGCCAAACGGATCGGCGAGATGATGAACTGTCCGGTCAAGGTCCCTAACGATTCCGATGTAATCAATGCCAGCGGAGCGGCAATGGCCAGAACGACAGTGGAACTCAATATCGTTGCCGATACCGAAGCGCAGGTATTGAGTATTGCCGAAGAAGGCATCCAGCAGAAAATTTCCAACCGGTTCACCTTGGATGATGTCATTGAACTGGGTACCGAAAAACTGGTCAGAAAAGCCAAGGAAGCTGGTGCGAGGGACGAAGATATCGTCGTGGAAGTGGCTGATAGCCAGGTATTCAATGTCGTCAGGGGTTATTCCACGATCGGCAAGAACATGCGTGTCAGACTTCAGGTCAAACCGGGTCTGATCAAAGATGAATCGAATTGAAAGAGGCTTTCGTGAAAAAGAAAACAGGACTGGTTTTTTTCCCGGCATTTGACTATGCGATTACGCCGACCCATCCAGAACGTGAAGAACGTCTTCTTTACACACAGGATCAGGTTGTCGAGGAAGGTCTTCTTGACTTCGACAACATCAAGGAATACAAGCCTGATCTGGCAACTCCGGCCGATATCAACCGCGTACATTTCTGTGTTCCGAACATTGATGAAATCGTTCATACGTCCCATCTGATTTCGGTGGGTGGAACATTGACCGCTGCCGACAAGGTGTTGACCGGTGAAGTGGATAACGCTTTCGCGCTGGTTCGCCCATGCGGACATCATTCCATGCGTGTTGTTCATGGCAGCCGCGGTTTCTGTACCCTGAACATGGAAGCAATCATGATCGAGTACATCCGCCACAAATACGGAGTCAAACGTATCGCCGTCGTCGATACAGACTGCCATCATGGTGACGGTTCGCAGGATGTTTTCTGGCATGATCCGAATACGCTGTTCATTTCCATGCATCAGGATGGACGGACACTGTATCCGGGATCCGGTTTTCCGGACGAGGCGGGCGGCCCGAATGCATACGGTACGATCGTCAATCTGCCGATGCCGCCGGAAACCTGCGAGGAAGGCTTCCTTTATACGCTCGACAATATCGTCATGCCGCTTCTGGATGACTTCAAACCTGATCTGATCGTGAATTCGGCAGGACAGGACAATCACTATTCCGATCCGATCACCAACATGAAGTTCACTGCTCAGGGGTACGCGATCCTGAATGACCGGTTGAAACCCGATCTGGCCGTTCTCGAAGGGGGATATTCGATCGAAAGCGCATTGCCTTATATCAATACCGGTATCATTCTGGCAATGGCCGGTCTGGATTACAGCCATATCAAGGAACCGGATTACAATCCGCGTAATCAGATCCAGTCGCCGCATATCACCAATTACCTGAAACAGCTGAAAGACTATACGCTGGAAAACTGGAAAAACAGGGAAGCACTGAAACGCAAGGCTTATCCGAATCAACCTTTCCACCGTCGCAACCGCAGTATTTTCTACGATACGGATTACATTCGTGAAACGCAGACGGAAACGGTCAGAACCTGCTTGGATTGTGGCGGCACTGTTGTGATCGATTCACAAGCGGATACGGGAAGACACAGCCATATCAAGGCGGTGGCCATTCCGCGTTATGCCTGTGATGCATGCCGGAAGTGGGGCGAACAGCAGTTTGAGCAGGGCAAAAAGGAAGGTTATGCCCAGGTCTTCTTGCAGGACAAGGACAAGGATCTGTATCTGGTTGACGAGTGATTCCATCCATTTTTTGCTATGTCACGGGAAGCCAGCGTCATGCTGGCTTCAGTTTATCCCTTTAGCCGGATTGAATCGTTTTTTTTTTTTACGGTAAGAGTGGACTGATGCCGGGTTCTACTCCGTAGGCATGGAATTCATCGTGTTCAAAAACAGGAACGGTGATGAAGTCACCCCAGCCCGTTGCATAGTTTCGTCTGGCTTTGAGAAGTTTTCTGCCTGCGGCGGCAGGGTGGCATTTGTAAAAGACCCAGCCTTTTGTCCTTTTGAACACGGTAATTTTGTGTCTTTCCATGAAGCCGCATCCACCGTGAAGTTCCTCACCGCCATATACTGTGTTCGTTCTGAATCTGTGGATCATGTGTCATTCTCCTTTCATGTATCAGGTAATTACAGAGACTATATTAGTCTATCGTGGGATATGAAGTGGGGGAAGCGGATTTCAGGATGGATGCCACTTATTTCATTTCTGGAATACAAGTGGTAAAATGTCAGATAGTTGTAGATTG
>CAZRQR010000028.1:0-17443 GCA_964602435.1 uncultured Oxalobacter sp. | reverse complement strand
CTATTCCGGATTATGTTAATTTACCAAGGAGAATTTCATGACTAAATCTAAAATTGGTAAGCTATTGGAAGTGATTGAAGATGATGATTTTGAATATGATCTCTCCATCTATGAGATGGCTATTGTACATAGAGATCAAGGTCAAAAGGGTGATTCCCCAATGTCTGTTCTTATTAATGTAAGAAATACTTGGGTTGGTGAACCTTATTTTAAGGTCATTAATAGTAAAAGTTGGCCATCAGCTACTAAAGTAGCAAGAATATCTTTCCTTGAACCAAAGTTCATTGAACATGTATATCCAAGAGGAAAGAAGAAATGGAATCTAGATGAAGATGATATATTACGATTAAAGAATATTCTAATGAAACCTCTTACTACTACGTATTATGATGGTAGGAATATTACTGTCTGGGAACACCTAATGGCACAATATAATGTAGAAAATGACCTTTCAGATAGCTATGATGATGCTTACCTTAAAGAGCTAGATCCTAAAGAGTTTAAAGGAAAATCAAAGACGCTTCAACGAATTCTTCATACTGAAGCATTACCAAATAATTTGATGATACCAGATTATGCTAAACTTTTAATGGATCAACCGGGTACTCAACCTGAAATACCCCTTCTTCCAATTAGGAATAGTGAAAACTTAAAACCTAAGGATAATAAGAGTAATATCAACGTTAGAAACTCTAATAAGAGAAAAGGTAGGTAAATTATGAATGACTCTGTTAAGATTCTTCAATATAATATATCAAGATATGCTAATGCATACTATCAAGGTAATCCAATCATATCTGTAAAAAAGCCGGCATTCCATGCCGGCTTTTTGTACTGCAACTCCAAGGGATCAGTTCTTGAAAGGATGACGCAAAACCAGTGTTTCCTCGCGATCCGGTCCCGTTGACACCATATCGACAGGCTTGCCAACCAGTTCTTCAATCCGCTTGATATAAGCCTGGGCATTTTTGGGCAGGGCATCCATTGATTTCGTACCGATCGTATTTTCCTTCCAACCCGGCATTTCCTCATAAATCGGCTCACAACGTGCGGCATCTTCAGCATTGGCAGGAAAAATGGAAATTTCCTTGCCATCCAGCTTGTAGCTGACACAGATCCTGATCGTTTCCAGACCGTCCAGCACATCCAGCTTTGTCAGGCACAGTCCGCTCAATCCATTCAGTTGTGCCGAACGACGCAACAATGCGGCATCGAACCACCCACAACGGCGCGGGCGCCCTGTCACTGTACCGAATTCCATGCCGACAACAGACAAATGTTTTCCAACACCTTCATCTGTCGACAATTCAGACGGGAATGGCCCTGATCCGACACGGGTAGTATAGACTTTGGTAATACCCAGAATGTAATTCAGCATACCCGGACCGATACCTGCTCCGGCGGAAGCGTTCCCTGCCACGCAATTGCTGGAAGTCACATAAGGATAGGTTCCGTGATCGACATCCAGCATACTTCCCTGAGCACCTTCAAAGAGCAGATTTGCACCGGATTCATACGCCTCGTTCAGTGCCGACGAGATATCCGCAATCAACGGCTTGACACGCGGTACGACGGCCAGTGCATCCGCCAGCGTTTTCTGGTAATCCACAGGCTCGACTTTGAGATAATTTTCAAGAACGAAATTATGGTAGTCCATATTCCGTTTCAGTTTTTCGGCAAAAAGCTGCGGATTCAGCAAATCAGCGACACGTATGGCACGTCTTGCCACCTTGTCTTCGTATGCGGGTCCGATACCTTTTCCTGTCGTTCCGATCTTGGCATCTCCACGTCTCAATTCACGCGCCAGATCCAGAGCGGTGTGATAGGGCAGAATCAAGGGACAGGCCCCGGAAATCTTGAGCCTTGAAACGACTTCCACACCGATTGCCTCGAGCTTGTCAATTTCCCTTAACAGATCAGGAATGGAAAGAACGCATCCGTTTCCGATGTAACAGGCGACACCCGGGCGCATGATACCGGAAGGAATCAGTTGCAAAGCTGTTTTCTGGCCTCCGATCACCAGTGTATGTCCGGCATTGTGCCCTCCCTGAAAGCGAACAACGCCCTGTGCATGATCGGTCAACCAATCAACGACTTTTCCTTTCCCTTCATCGCCCCACTGTGTACCGACTACTATTACGTTTCTGGCCATATTTCCACTCATCCGTTACTTACAGTTTCTAGTATCCAATCACCGCCATTTGCCTTTTGAACCAGCATCCGGTCACAGACAAACTCGTCATGTTCCGATCGTGAGCGCGGCAATTCATAAACGACGATTTCGCCTGATTTTCGCAATTCCCTGATTTTCTGGCACAACACCGGATCATTGTTCCACGGCGCAAGGATAACATGACGCTTTTCCGCAGCGGGCAATACCCTGGCCAGTTCCCTCAAATCCATCGAAAAACCTGTTGCAGGACGTGAACGCCCGAATGCTTCCGCAACATGGTCATAACGCCCGCCACGTGCAATGGCATTTGGCAAACCGGGCACATAAGCGGCGAACATGATGCCGCTGTGATAATGATAACCATGCATATCCGCCAGATCAATTGTAACCCTGTCGCATTCTGCCTGATCAGCAAGATATTCAAGCTCTGACAAGGCTCTGGCGATTCCTTCCGTTTCCGGCAACACTTTCCTTGCCTCGTTCAGAACACCGATATCGCCATACATGTCAGGCAACACCAGCAATGCTGCTCTGGTATCCTCATGGAATCCTTTCGTCAATTCAATCAGCCCTGGCATATCTTTTGTTTCAAGCAAATCGAACAACTGCGCTTCGAATATCTGCGCGAGCGGATCGCTTGCGACCAGTGCTTTCAACACGCCGACATGGCTCAGATCAAGACATACACCGTTCAAACCGGCTGAACCCAGTGATGCCAGTGCAAGACTCTGTATTTCGGCATCCGCCTCTATTCCGGAATAACCGAATATTTCCGCTCCGATCTGCAAGGGTTCACGAGTCGCCTGCAAGCCTGACGGCCGGGTATGCAAAATACTTCCCGCATAGCACAAACGGGTCACTGTATTGCGATTCAACAAATGGGCATCGATTCGGGCAACCTGCGTCGTCATATCCGCACGAACCCCCATCGTACGCCCCGACAACTGGTCAATCAGTTTGAAAGTATAAATTTCCGTATCCTGTCCTACTCCCGTCAGCAATGACTCAAGATATTCAAGCATGGGAGGAATAACAAGTTCGTAACCGTACGAACGGAATTCATCAAGAATCTTACGCCGCAAATCTTCCATTTTGCGTGCTTCAGACGGAAGAACGTCGGCGATAAACTCCGGTAAAAGCCAATTAGGCATGATTCAAATTCAGCAAAAAAGTTAAATGATAATACAGAGTTCCATTTTTCAGGCCAAAGAAAATTATTTTGCGCCTTTGGGATGTTTCATGTAATGGAAAAATTCAGATGAGGGATCTACGACAAGAATGTCCTTTTTGTTCCTGAAACTTTCCTTGTAGGCTTCAAGACTGCGGTAAAAACGGTAGAACTCCGGATCCCTGCTGAAAGCACTTGCATAAATACGTGACGCTTTTGCGTCACCCTCGCCTTTTATCTTTTCCGCATCCCGGAAAGCCTCGGCCAAAATGACCGTCCTTTGCTTGTCAGCGTCAGCCCTGATTTTTTCCGACTCGGCCTCACCGATCGACCTCAGCTCATTGGCGACACGAGTCCGTTCCGATTTCATCCTTTCGAACACGGAACTGTTGATCTGATCGACATAGTCGACCCGCTTAAGCCGTACGTCAATGATTTCGACACCGATATGCCTGGTTTCATTGGCCATTTTGTTTTTGACTGCAGTCATCAGCTGATTGCGATCACCTGCGATCACCTCGCTAACCGTACGTTTCGTGATCTCATCGTTCAATGCTGCCTTGACAATCTGGGCCATACGATCCTGGGTTCTTTGTTCATCACCGTTGAAACTGACGAAAAACAGCCTCGGATCAACGATACGCCATTTGACGTAGGAATTGACCAGAATATTCATTTTTTCGGCAGTAATGATCCTGTCCGGTTCATGCGTTACAGTCGACAGGATTCTTTTGTCAAGAAACAGCACATTCTGGAAAGGCGTCGGCAATTTGAAATACAGGCCCGGTTCATCAATAATTTCCTTGACTTCACCCATGGCAAAAACGATAGCATATTGCCTCTGGTCCACCACAAAAATACCGGTCCCGGCAGTCAGTGCCATGACCGCCAGGATAAAAAAGCTGATGACATACCGCATTACCGCCCTCCTCTCGTACGATCCTCACGAACCCGTTCGCTTCCGGCAGAATTTTCCGAAGCAGACCGTCCCGATGATGTCATGGATCGTGCGGAATTTCCCGATTCTTCAGGAACACCTGTTTGCGAAACCAACCTGTCCAGCGGCAGATACAGCAGATTGTTTCCGTTTCTGGAATCAATCATCAGCTTGGTCGTATTGGCAAAAATCTGCTGCATCGTTTCCAGATACATCCTGTCTCTTGTCACGGCCGGCGCTTTTTGATACTCGGAGACGATTTGCCTGAATCGTGACGCGTCCCCTTCTGCATTGGCAACCACTTTCTGCCGGTATGCCTCGGCTTCTTCCCTAAGACGTGCAGCGGCGCCACGGGCTCTTGGAATCACATCGTTGGCATAGGCCTGTCCTTCATTTTTCAGCCGTTCCCTGTCTTGTCCGGCCTTGACGGCATCATCGAAAGCGGTCTGAACCTGTTCCGGAGGCTGGACTCCCTGCATGGTGACATTGGTAACCAGAACCCCTGACCTGTACTGGTCGAATATTTCCTGCATGAGTTTCAGTGCATCCAGCGCAATCTGGTCACGTCCTTCGTACAGGACGAAATCCATTTTTTTGCCTCCGACCACTTCACGAATGGCGGACTCGGCAACCTGCCGGACCATATCTTCCTGATCACGATTGTTGAACACCCAGTCAGCTGCATTTTTCAGCTTGTACTGGACAGCGAACTGGATATCGACGATATTCTCGTCATTCGTCAGCATCAACGCTTCTTCAAGTTTCTTGTTTCTCAGCGTATTGCGATATCCGACTTCCACCGTCCTGACCTGGGAAACATTGACGACTTCATGGCTTTGTATCGGCCACGGAATGCGCCAATTGATACCAGGCGTGGCGAAACCGCTGAAACGCCCGAACGTCATGACGACCCCTGTCTGGCCTTCTTCCACGGAATAGACTCCGGTACCCAGCCAGAAAACCGTGGCGATAAGAAGAACGACGCAGGCCATAATCTTGAGAGCACGCGGCCGCGTTTCCCGGTCATTAAACGGATCATCATCCTGACCGGGCTTTCCGGGATTGTCGTCCTTTTTTCTTTTCAAACGGAAAAAACGATTCAGACGCCGGTTGAAATCCTTCCACATTTTATCGACATCAGGTGGTTTCTCGTCGCCAAACCCCTGGCCGTGGCCAAACAAGTCATCATGAAACGGCTCCGGTTTCTTCAAATCGGACAATGGTGAAGGCAGCATTCTAAACCTATGTGAAATGGTTCAAATCAAATACTGGCAATATCGGAATGATTGTCAGATCCATCTTTTTCATCCATATCACCGAAACGGGAATTTTTTTCGTCCTTCGCATATTCAGCAATGGCGTATCGCAACAAATCCAGACCCTCGCCTGTTTTTGCACTGACGAATACACGTCTGATTTTACCATACTCGTCCCGCTCGATACCGGGTTTCAGATCCGCTGCATCGATCTTGTTCCAGACAAGAAGCTGCGGGATTTTTTCCGCACCGATTTCCTCAAGCACCAGATTGACCTGTTCAATCTGTTCATTTCTCATCGGATTGGCGGCATCGACAACATGCAGCAAAAGATCGGCATGCACGGTTTCTTCCAGCGTGGCCCGAAAAGCAGCGACCAGCTGATGAGGCAGTTCGCGGATAAATCCGACCGTATCCGAAACAACCACATTTCCAGCATTTTCAAGATAGATGCGTCTTGAGGTGGTATCCAGCGTGGCAAATAGCTGGTCGGCAGTATACGTACCCGCCTTGGTCATTGAATTGAACAATGTCGACTTTCCGGCATTGGTATATCCGACCAGAGAAAGCGAGAATACATGGTTTCTGTTGCGTGACCGTCTCTGCGTCTCGCGCTGGCGCTGCAGCCTGGCCAGTTTTGTTCTCAGCATCCGCACTCTTTCACCGATCAGACGGCGGTCTGTTTCCAGCTGTGTTTCACCCGGCCCTCGCAAACCGATCCCGCCTTTCTGACGTTCAAGATGGGTCCATCCTCTGACCAGACGGGTCATCAGATGCTGCAACTGCGCCAGCTCGACCTGCACCTTGCCTTCATGGCTTTTCGCTCTCCGTGCGAAAATATCCAGAATCAGACTGGTCCGGTCCACGATACTGATATTCAGCCGTTTTTCAAGATTGCGCTGCTGTGCCGGTGAAAGCGCATGATTGAAAATGACGAGATCGGCACTGTACAAATGAGCGGCCTGCGCAATTTCATCGACTTTTCCACTTCCGACATAAAAAGCGGCATCCGGACCGGAACGTTTGCCGGTTACGGTAAAGACCGGTTCAGCGCCCGCCGATCTGGCAAGCAATGCCAGTTCTTCAAGACTTGCTCCAAAATCACCTTTTCCGAAATCGACTCCGACAAGAATGGCTTTTGTCATTTCAACAATATGCTCCGGAAACCATCAGGAATTTTCCTCATCCGTATTCAGGTTGATGGCTCTGGACGGCACAACCGTCGAGATAGCGTGTTTGTAGACCATTTGCGTGACGCTGTTCCGCAACAGTACGACATACTGGTCAAATGATTCAACCTGTCCCTGCAGTTTTATGCCGTTTATCAGGTAAATGGAAACAGGAATACGTTCCTTGCGCAGAACGTTCAGAAAAGGATCCTGCAGCATCTGTCCCTTGTTTGCGCTCATATTTGGCTCCATTGAATAATAGTTGTAATTGGATAAGTGGAGACGAAAACCAATCTATTATGTCGTAAAAAAAACTCTGTTGAAACAGATCAACTATACCCGATTTATTCCCCGTGGATATGACCTGTTTCAGTCCGGAAGAGATTATTTCGCAAACGGGTTCTTGCCTGAGCGGAACTCAATCCGCAAGGGCGTCCCAACCAGTGAAAAGGCATCTCTGAAATGTTTTTCAAGGTAACGTTTGTAATCGTCGCCGATATTCTCCAGGCTATTTCCATGAATGACGATAATCGGAGGATTCTGTCCACCCTGATGTGCATATCGCAACTTAGGCCGTATGGATCCCTGACGGCGTGGTGGCTGCTGATGGGCTACCGCCTCTTCAAGAACCCTTGTCAGCCGTGGCGTCGAAAGCTTGGCCATGGCAGCGGCATAAGCGGAATCCACCGAACGCATGAGCGCACTGATACCGGTCGATTCCAGTGCCGATACATAATGGAATTTCGCAAACGACAGAAAATGCAGCTTTCTCTCGACCTCCGACCTGATTTCCCGGCGTCTGTCGTGAGACAGGCCATCCCATTTATTGATTCCGACAACCAGCGCCCGCCCGCTTTCCAGAACAAAACCGGCAATATGCGCATCCTGTTCGGAGATATCCTGCCGCGCATCCAGTAAAAGAAGAACGACATTCGCTTCCGAAATAGCCTGCAATGTTTTGATGACCGAGAATTTTTCAACCGCCTGAAACACTTTTCCCCGTTTTCTCAACCCGGCCGTGTCTACAAGCGTATAGTATTTTCCATCTCTTTCAAAAGGGATTTCAATGGCGTCACGCGTCGTTCCGGGCAAATCAAAGGCGATGACCCGTTCCTCTCCGAGCAGTGCATTGATCATGGTCGATTTGCCGACATTGGGACGACCGACAACAGCGAGCCGGATATGATCCTGCTCCCCTGCGACTTCGTCTTCCGTTTCGGCAGGCATATATGGAACCTGCTTCAACGCTTCATCCAGCAATGCATGGACACCGTCACCGTGAGCAGAAGAGATAACGAGAGGATTCCCTATTCCCAGTTCGTAGAAATCCGCGACGACGGCCGTATATTTCATTCCCTCTGCCTTGTTGACGGCCAGCACAACCGGCCTGCCGCATTTGCGGAGGTAATCCGTAATGGCCTTATCGTGGGGCGTTATCCCCTGACGTCCGTCGACAATGAAAATGACAACATCCGCCTCGGCTACAGCCTGCTTCGTCTGCCTCGCCATTTCCTGTATGACCCCTTCCCTGACGACCGGCTCGAATCCGCCGGTATCAATGACCAGAAAAGGACGATCGCCCATACGCCCTTCTCCATAATGACGGTCTCTGGTCAATCCGGGATAATCAGCCACCAGCGCGGCTCTCGAACGTGTCAGCCGATTGAACAGCGTCGATTTGCCGACATTGGGACGGCCTACCAAAGCGATTACAGGTTTCATTTTTCAGTCCAGTGTAAATGCCTGCAACGATCCGGCACGTGTCTGGACAATCAGTCTTTCCCCGACGACTACAGGAGTGGCGGCAATGGCTGATCCGTCTGTTTCGATCCGTGCGTCGAACGAACCGTCATAACGTGAGAGGAAATGGACAAATCCCTGTCCATCTCCGACAGCAACGGTCGCGAAATAAGGTACCGGCGTTGTCAGTTCGCGATATGTCATCTTGTCATTACGCCAGACACTTTGTCCGCGCAAATTGGAGAAAGCATAAACCTTGTCATCCGCATCCACGGCATAAACATGTTCTTCATCAATGCTGACGCCGACCTTGCTTGAAAAATTCTTGACCCAGAAAGTCGATCCGGAAACGACATCAAAACAGCCGATGCGTCCCTGATATGCCGTGACACACACACCCTGCCCGTAAATTGCCGGCGTACCGGACATGTCGGCAATCCGTTCCAGTTCAGTTGCGCCACGCGCATCCCCGATCGGAATTTCCCATCGTATGGCGCCATTGTTCAGCATCATTGAAATCATACGTCCTCCCGGCAACGAAACGATGGCTGTCGGCCCGACTGTCGCCATCCCCGGTGAGGAACGCAACATCAATGAAGGCGCACGGTAAGGTACAATCCAGCGACGTTCTCCAGTATCGACATCGTACGCGGCGATTTTATTGTCCATGCTCCGCACGACAACGAGCCCCTGGGCGATAACCGGCGGGGTCAATACTTCCGTCGAGACGGGTACTTTCCATTTTTCCTGTCCTTCGGAATCCAGCGCGATCAGAATTCCTTTCACACCGGCAACCACAACGATATTGCCATCGCTCGCAACCCCTGTCGTCAAATCCGTATCGACATCTCTGCGCCAGATTTCCCCTCCATTCGATGGATCGATCTTGACGATCGTTCCATCCGCGGCTGCGCTATAGATGGCGTCAAAAGCATATGCCGGAGAGAAAACATAATTTCCCGCCGAACCGACATTGACGGACCAGATACGATGGGGAGTTTTTGACGGCGTGAACTGCACAAGCTCTGCCGGAGGATGTCTCGGCGCCGACTTCGAAAACCAGCCAAACACACTGCACCCTGCCAGCGGCAACAACAAGACAGCGCTTGCCAGAACAAGTATCGATCGTAACAGTTTCTTCACGTATTTATCCTTTGGAATCAGATGAAATACCGATTTCTTCCAGTTTCAGCTGAATCAGCTGCCTGCCCGGATCATCGGGTGACGCTTTCTCAAGTGCAGTCCTGTACGCTTTTCTCGCCTCATCCTGTTTACCCTGCGCAACAAGAAAATCGCCCTTCCTGTCTTCCGCAAGGCTGACGAATGATTCCGGAAAACCGGCTGACAGCAACTTCATCCCTTCATCATAAGCTTTTTCATCAAGGAGTATTCCTGCCAGACGGATGCGCGCGATGGCTTTGTATCCGTCCTGTTTCGCATGATTGACCACCCATTGCAATTGTGATTTTGCGATGTCGGCATTGTTTTCCTCATATGCCATCTTTGCGGCGACAAGGGTCACCATCGGCGCATAGGCAGTACTCCCGAATTTTTCCTGAGTATCCTTTGCAACCCGCAACGCCCGCTCGTGATCATCGGACAAGACGGCATTCTGCATTTCATAGTACAACTGCGAAGCCTGTGCTGTCTGCTTGCGCTGATAATAGCCCCAATAGGCATAGGCCGCATAACAGCCTAGTACGGCAATCAGAACCCAGGTAATCCAGTTTCCGTGCCTTTTCCACCATGCCTTGAGCGCTTCCAGCTGCTCCTGTTCTTCCAAATCGTAAGCCATATCCGTATCTGATTAATGAATACAATGACCGTGCGGGGAATGATTTTCCCCACACCCGCACTCACCGACAATCTGGTCCACCAGATAATCGGCCACTTTTTCGAACGGCACACTCGTCTGATTGTTTCCCGCCATATCAGCACGTAATGCCTTGACACTGGCCTGGCCGCTTCCGATTTCATCCTCACCGATGAGAACGGCAAACGTGGCGCCACTTTCGTCAGCCCGTTTCATCTGCGCCTTGAAACTGCCGCCTGAATTGGCGGCCGTACAGTACAGGATGACATCAAGACCGGTATTTCTCAAGGATTCTGCCAGAACGGTTGCTTCGAGCAATGCTTCCTGTCCCAGATGTGCAATAAAGACATCCGCCTTTTTGGATGAACCGATATCTCCTTTCGCCTTGAGCAATTCGATCAGACGTTCAACACCCATTGCGAAACCGCAAGATGGCGTGAATTTGCCGCCGAACATCTCGAAAAGCGGATCATACCGGCCACCGCCGCATACGGTTCCCTGCGCCCCCAGTTCCTCGCTGATCCATTCAAAAACGGTCCGGTTGTAATAATCCATCCCCCTGACCAGTCTCGGATTGATCCTGAACGGAATATTGTTCCTGTGCAGGATTTTCTGGACCCCCTCAAAATGATCGAGTGATTCCTTGCCCAGATAATCAAGCAATTTCGGTGCAGCATTGACCATATCCTGCATGTGCGGATTCTTGGTATCCAGTATCCGCAGGGGATTGCTGTACAGTCTCCTCTGTGCATCCTCATCCAGCAAACTCTTGTGCTGTTCAAAATAAGCGATCAGATCGGCACGATGGCGGTTCCGCTCTTCCGCATCGCCGATCGAATTCAGCTCCAGCCGGATATTGTCAAGTCCGAGATCATCCCACAGGCGCCGGCACAGCAATATCAGTTCCGCATCAATATCCGGCCCTGGGAAACCGACTGCCTCAGCGCCGATCTGGTGGAATTGCCTGTAGCGTCCCCGCTGTGGACGTTCATGTCTGAACATGGGGCCGGCATACCACAACCGTTTCGGTCCATTGTAGGTGAGATTGTGCTCGAGAACGGCACGGACGACACCTGCCGTGCATTCAGGCCTTAAGGTCAACTGGTCGCCATTCAGTGAATCCTCGAAAGAATACATTTCCTTTTCAACAATATCGGTCACTGCACCCAGCCCGCGTGCAAACAGGGAAGTTTCTTCCACAATAGGTGTTCTGATCCGCTGGTAACCGTAGCTTTTCAATACGGACTCGACTGTATTCTCAAGCAATTCCCATACAGGAGATTCATCGGGAAGAATATCGTTCATTCCCTTGATACCCAAGATTTTCCTGATTTTTGCCTTGTTTCCTTCAGACATGCTTTTTCTTATCTCTTTGTTTCAATCCGTTTAACATCCGTTACCGTAACGGGTCTCTACATATTTCAGGATAATCTTCTGAAACTGTCCTGCAATATCGTCTCCCCTCAAGGTCGCCACTTTCTTTCCATCTACAAAAACAGGAACAGCCGGCGACTCTCCATTTCCCGGCAAGCTGATACCGATATTGGCATGGCGCGACTCCCCCGGGCCATTTACAATACATCCCATAACGGCCACACTCATTTTTTCCACTCCCTGAAAACGCCGTTTCCAGAACGGCATCCGGGCACGCAGAAAGTCTTGGGTCTGGCTGGCCAGTTTCTGGAAAAGATCAGAGGAAGTACGCCCGCACCCCGGACACGACACGACAAGCGGAACGAAATTGCGCATTCCCATCGTCTGCAGCAGTTCCTGCGCAACAACGACTTCCCTAGTTCTGGGTTCTCCTGGCCCGGGAGTCAGTGAAATGCGGATTGTATCCCCAATTCCTTCCTGCAACAACACGGACAAGGCAGCCACCGATGCGACAATTCCCTTGCTGCCGCCTCCTGCCTCGGTCAGTCCCAGATGCAGCGCATACTGACACCGGCGGGATAATTCCCGATAGACAGCTATGAGCTCCTGTACACCGGATACCTTGCAGGACAGAACAATATGGTCTTTCGGCAATCCCAGTTCGACAGCTCTGTCCGCACTTTCGATCGCAGAAGAAACCAGTGCCTCATACATAACGCTTTCAACCGGCCACGGATCGCTGCGTTCCGAATTTTCATTCATTAGCCGCTCCAGCAATCCCTGGTCAAGGCTTCCCCAATTGACACCGATACGAACCGGTTTGTCGTATCGGCATGCGACAGAAATCATATCGGCAAAATGTGCGTCCTTTTTGGCTCCCTGTCCGACATTGCCCGGATTGATCCGGTATTTGGAAAGTGTACGTGCACACTCCGGGAACCGGCCCAGCAACAAATGCCCATTGTAATGAAAATCTCCGACAAGCGGCACGTCACATCCGGACTGATCCAGCCGCTCGCGAATGACCGGCACCGCTTTCGCCGCTTCAGGCGTGTTGACCGTTATGCGTACCAGTTCAGATCCGGCCTCCGCCAGCTCCCTCACCTGAGCAACCGTCGCTTCGACATCGGATGTATCGGTATTGGTCATCGATTGCACGACAACCGGTGCATTATTGCCGACAAGGACTGTATTGTTCCCGTTTTTTACCGCAACGCCATATGATTGCTTCCTTGGTATCGGACCAGCGACCACAGGTTTTGTCTGAACACTCATGCTGCTACTTCAGGCTTATCCGTGCGACCGAATTGACTGTATTTGAGGCAAGATCGACCGGAGTGCCCCGGAACTCCATGGAAACACCGGGTGCGAATCCGATAATGACCGTAACGGGTTCTGTCACCTCCAGCTGGCGCTGTTCTCCCGGTTTGCCGATATATTCCGTTATAACGGAACCATCTTTTCTTTGGACCTGAATCCATGATTTTTCCTTGAAAGCCACCGTCAGCAAAGATGACTTTGCTTGCCCGGCAGCCGCGACCGCTCCAGTTCCGGCAGACTCCGGCTGCATCGCAACAGAAACCGGCACGGCAGGGTTGTTTTCGGCTGCTGCCGTTTGGCTTGCCGTGCTTGTATTTCCATTATCGGAATGAACCGGCTGTACAGATTGTGAAACAGCCGAACCTGCGGACTGACTGGCCTGCAAAGCCTGTCCGGCGGTACTGTCGGTTTGCCTGATGTCCTGTGGAGATAGCTGAACCGGTGCTTTTGGAACAACTGTCTCAGGCATCTCTTTTTTGCCTTGCCTCCCTTCAAATGAAAACAGTTTCATATTCCATGCCACAATGGCAGCGATAACCAGTACGACCAGTACAACAATCAGTTTTCCCGCCATATTGCCTTTCTTGCGGAAAGGCGCACGGTTCTGTACAAAATTCTCTCCGGACTTCTGCACCGGTACCCTGATTTGTACAGACGAATTCATCTGTTCCCCGAACAATGCCACAAGGGGATCAGGATCTATTTTCAGTACCCGTGCATATGCCCTGACAAATCCTCTGGAAATGGCAATACCGTGCAGTGCGTCATAATTATCGGTTTCAAGATAACGAACCTGACGCAAGGTCATTTTGAGACGCGCTGCAATCTGTTCCTCACTGATCCCTGCCTCGATCCGCCTGGCGGCCAGTATGGCTCCCGGTGTCTTTGCAGAAAGATCATCCCGGGCGGAACTGTCCTCCTCAGATATTCCTTGCTGAATATTTTCCGGCGACGCTTTTTTTCCGGTTCGTGAGGAATTTTTTTCCATACTATTGCCCTGTTCGTCATCCATTCAAAACCCCCATCATAGAAAAAAGCATTCACGCCAACCGTGAGAAAGTTCAAATTGCCGTCCCGCTACCGGCAACAGTTTTCGGAACCGTTTCAACAAGTGTTCCGGAACCGGTAACTTTCGGCAGCGAATACCGGGGAAATTCCGTCTTCAACCATACGTTCCCGAACCCGTGTCCTGTCCTTGACCTCTCCTGCCAGCAAACCGCAGGCAGCATTGATATCTTCTCCTCTGGTTTTCCTGACAGTTGTGACGATTCCCTCATCCAGAAGAATTTTCGCAAATGCGGATATCCGCGCATCCCCCGAGCGTTTCAGTCCTGGCATCGGGATGGAATTGAACGGAATCAGATTCAGCTTGCATGATACCGGATCGGAACCGTACTTAACCAGTTCCACCAGTTCCCTAGCATACTCATCCGTATCATTTATACCATCCAGCATGCAATATTCAAATGTAATGAAATCACGCGGCGCATAATCGAGATAGCGGCGGCACGCCGCCATCAGCTCGGACAACGGATGTTTCCGATTCAGTGGAACCAGTCTGTCACGCAATCTGTCATTCGGTGCATGCAACGAAACCGCCAGTGCGACCGGACACTCTTTTGCCAGCCTGTCGATCATGGGAACAACACCGCTGGTGGAAACCGTTACCCGTCTCCTCGACAATCCGTAAGCATTATCATCGAGCATCAGTTTCATGGCATTGACACTGGCGTCAAAATTGAAAAGCGGCTCGCCCATTCCCATCATGACGACATTGGAAATCTGCCGGTCCTGTTTGCCTTCAGGCATATCTTTCGACTGGCGAACGGCAAATTCTGCCATCCACAACTGGCCGATAATTTCGTCCGTCGTCAGATTCCGGCTGAATCCCTGCTTGCCTGTTGAACAGAAAAGACAATTGACGGCACATCCCGCCTGCGTGGAAACACACAGGGTCCCACGGTTTTCCTCTGGAATATAAACTGTTTCAATGGCATTGCCCTGCCCGACATCAAGCAGCCATTTGCGTGTTCCATCAGCCGATATATGGTCTTTGAGTACTTTCGGTGCCCTGATTTCAGCACATTTTTCCAGTTTCCCGCGTAATGATTTCGCCAGATCCGTCATTTTTCCGAAGTCACTGACCCCGGACTGATGAATCCATCTCTGCAACTGCCTGGCACGAAACGGTTTTTCATCCAGTGTCTTGCAGTATTCGATCAGTTGAGCGGGACTGAAACCCAGTAAATTGGTTCGTGCGTCAGTCATGGAAACACTCGACAAAATTTCCTGTGTCCGTTCATGATTTCGATGGACACAGGAATGAATGGATATCAACGAACGCAGATTTGCATGGAAGGGAAGAAATAGGCAATTTCGACGGCAGCTGTTTCCGGCGCATCCGAACCATGAACGGCATTCGCATCGATCGAATCGGCAAAGTCAGCCCGAATCGTTCCTTTTTCCGCTTTCTTCGGATCTGTCGCTCCCATCAGTTCACGATTCTTGGCAATGGCATTTTCACCTTCGAGAACCTGAACCATGACCGGGCCGGAAATCATGAATTCGACCAAATCATTGAAAAAAGGACGATCCTTATGCACAGCATAAAAACCTTCCGCTTCGGGACGGGACAATTGAAGCATGCGAGCGGCAACAATTTTCAGGCCTGCATCTTCAAAACGGGAATAAATCTTGCCGATGAGATTTTTCGCAACGGCATCCGGCTTAACAATTGACAAGGTACGTTCGACTGCCATTTTAATAAAACTCCAATATATAAAAAATAAAAACTGGAAAAAGACGAGCTTTTCATTCTAACATGGATGGCTGTCAAAATAACGAAGCCACCTGCCCCTCTTTCCCTGCATGCATCGGTAGCGATCGATATCATTTGCCGTTGGCAGGCTGGACAGCCACGTAAGAAATCATGTCATTTCTCAGCCTCAGCAATACGACCACCTTTTTCCTGTCGATCTTTGAAACCTGCCGCTGAAAATCACTCTGGCTGGCGATATCGGCATTATTGATACGCAAAATGACATCTCCCTTGCGGATACCACTTGCCGCTGCAGGATTTTCGGAAACGGTTACCAGTACACCCTGCTTTACCCCATAATGTTTTTTCTGGGCAGCATCCAGATCGGTGACCGTCAATCCAAGCACTCTGGACGATATATCCGTTCCTTTTCCTGTATCGGCCTTTGACAATTTGCTTGCCTGTGTTTCAGTATTCATGGTTGAAACCGTTACAGGCAGAGATATCGTTTTTCCTTTTCTCCACACGGACAATCTAACCGTTGAGCCAGGTGAGGTATCTCCGACAAGTCGCGGCAGTTCGGAAATCTTGTCAATCACCTGATCATTGAATTTCAGGATAATATCTCCTGCTTCCAGTCCAGCCTTTTCGGCAGCGGAACCACTTTCGACACGTACCACCAGTGCTCCCTGTTTACCCGGCAAATTCAATGCCGTAGCGGTTTCATCCGTAATTTCCCCTACCTGTATTCCAATTTGGCCCCGGGTTACTTTTCCGTTCTTTTTCAGTTGCTCCGTCACACGAAGAGCTTCATCTATCGGAATGGCAAAAGAAATTCCCATATACCCTCCCGAACGGCTGTATATCTGCGAATTGATGCCGATAGCTTCTCCCGCCATGTTGATTAACGGTCCGCCGGAATTACCCGGATTGACGGCGACGTCGGTCTGTATCAGCGGCAAGTAGTCACCCGTATCCCTGGCCTTAGCAGAAATAATCCCTGCCGTCACTGTATTTTCAAGTGCAAATGGAGAACCGATCGCCAGTACCCATTCCCCCGCCTTGATACTGGATGATTTGCCTGTTTTCAAATATGGCATGGCATTACCATCGATTTTCAGCAGTGCAACGTCCGTCCGCTTGTCGGAACCGATCACTTTCGCCTTGAATTCCCGGTTATCGATCAATCTGACAAAAACTTCATCCGCATTGTCGATAACATGATGATTGGTCAGAATATAACCATCCGGTGTGATGATGAATCCCGATCCGAGTCCTCTGCGGATCTGTTCTTTCTGCTGGGATTGTGCCTGAGGGCTATCCGGACGAGGTACACCGAAAAAACGGAACAGGTACTCCTGGAATTGTTCATCCATTTCATAAACAGGATTGCGCCTTGCCTGGATCTTCTCGACTGTCCGAATGTTGACGACAGCCGGCCCCACTTTTTCGACCAGAACCGTCAGATCTGGCAAACCGTTTACCATACCGGCTGATGCGCAAAAAACCTTTTCCACAGGAAGCACTACCAGAAAAACACTTAGACACAAAAAAAACAGTTTCCGAAAAGAGTCTCTGAATTGTTGTTTCATCGTTCCGACTTTCAAGAAATAATTGAACATAACATGTCGATCTGCCATCCTGCCCGAGAGCGGTCCGTGCCGGAAATCCGAAAGTATTGTAAACAAGTTCCGGAATTCCTTCCAATTTCCATTTTCCGCATTTCTGTCCTTTC
>CAZRQR010000027.1:4608-17474 GCA_964602435.1 uncultured Oxalobacter sp. | reverse complement strand
GGTATCCCTGATATCCTTCTTCTTCTGATTCCATACCGCACCTGAAACCATGCAAGAGTTCTCTCTTCTGGATCGCTTCGCTATCCGTGTCTTATATCCACTACTCTAAAGAACGGGGTTTTACGGCACGGCTGATAAAGAAAAAAGTCGCTTTAAAGCGACTTTTTTCTTGAGTGGCAGATGAATCAATATGCCGACTTCCAGTTCGTACCCTGATCCCAGCGTGATTCCCAGTGTTTCAGATAACGTTTCGCGATAACCGGATCGTTCCAGATTACAACCACGTTTTCACTGTTGTATCTGGCAGCGGACTTGCTGTAGTTGAAACTGCCTGTTTCGACATGCTTTCCATCTACCACAATATATTTATCATGATGAATGCGATATTTCGATATCGTACGCAAGGGAATACCGGCATTGACCATCAGGTTCATGGCTGCCTTGCTTGCCTTGGAACGGTTCCCTTTTTCATCCACCACGATTTTGACATCCACACCACGTTTCCTTGCGGCAAGCAGACTTTTCATGACAGGTGGCGACGTAAAGGCATAAGCGGCGAGCCTCAAATTCTCTTTCGAGGAATCAATCACTTTCAGAATCAGCGCCTCTGCATTGTCATCGGGAGAAAAGGCGCTCTCAATGACGGCCTGTGCATGAATCCGGGCTGAAAAAAGCAATATCAGCCCGAATAGGAAAAAACAGTGGAATCTTCTTGTCATTTTGTCAAATTCGGATAAAAAGTAAATGGAGCTGCGTTATTGTATCCGCATATATACTCAGAAAAACAGGAGGAAACATTTGTTCTTCAGAAACGGTTTCATGTGGCAGACCGGTTCATGCAAATACCATTGAGGCAAACGTTCAGCGCTTTCTTCCAGAACAATAACCGTGCATCACTGAATCTCCCAAAGCCAGCAAAAACATCATTCTGTAATGGCGTATGCTCAGATGCTTCATTGGGCGCATCTCACTTTTCAGTTTGTTTTTGCAGGCTATGATTTCTGCCGGATTCCCCCTGACGTAAGCCCCTTTAAGTCTTTTCCAAAGAGCATCAATCAGTTGCCCGTGAATAGCCCAATACAGATTGCTGTTATCAGGGGCCTGTGACATAAAAATCCTGATAGTCTCGAGTCCCAGATCAATTGTCCCGGTATCTTCCATTTCTTTATCCATTGCAGCCAGCTGGCTACGGGTTGGGGCAGTGGATGTCATGAGGCTGCCCTCCCTGACCCGATAAAAATACAGGGAATCATCGACAACCACACCTGTATTCAGGTTCGATGCCACTTCAGCGAAATATCTGACATCTTCTCCTGTTCTCAGGCGTGTATCGAAACGGAAAGAAGATACGGCATGGGCAGAGAACAGCTTGTTAAACAGGGATCTTTTTTTGCTCTTGTATCTTCTCCAGCCATTCAGTCCCAAGTATTGCTCCAAGATACCGTCCTTGTCCAGTTTTTCAGACGGAACGAAAAATTTTCTTTCCACAGGCGTTTCGCCATCTTTGAATGTAATCGTATTGCACAAGGAATAGTCTGCATGGGAACCGACTGCGGCAGATACCAGTTTTTCGAGGAAATACCGGGAAACAAAATCATCGCTGTCTATAAAAGCGATAAAATCGAACGATCCGTCTTCTTCTATCTTGTCCAGAGCGGCGTTTCTGGCACTTGAAACGCCACCATTCAATTTGTGAATAACCCTGAAACGGTCGTCCCGCAGGACATAAGCGTCACAGATATCTCCTGATCTGTCCGTTGATCCGTCATTGACAAGAAACGCCGTGAAATTTTCGTGTGTCTGCTTCAGAACACTGTCAAGACATTCGGCAATATAACACTCGACATTGTAAACCGGAATAATGATTGCGATACGTGCGGTAGATATTTTAGATAACATCCAATATAAATATTGTGACAGATTATGTTGACTCAAATCAGCGGCCAGTAATGTTTTCTTTACGTCTTGTTCCTTGTAAGCAGGGATGGCAAATATCTGCTAATAATCATTTGTGACGGTTAAAACGGTTGCAACTATCTGTTTTTAAATATTTATGAATGTCTTTCTTTTTATATGCAAGACATTTCCTGCCGGAAACGGGCGATGAAATCCTTGCCTGTTTCCCGATTTTTCCTTACATTTGACAAACTTGGCGATGCATGAATGGAATATGAACCCTAATGGCAATGTCCTTTAATGATTATTAACGGAAGTTCCGGAGTACAGATTGATGTTGCGTGGATAAAACAGTCCGAACGGTTTTTGACTGTCGCCCCGCCTGCCCGAATGTTCCGTCAAGCTTTCATGTCTGCCCATTGATATTTGCCAGGATGCGTGAGAAGGTCAGCCGTTTTGCCATGCCTCGCGCAACCTTGCGCCGAGGCCGGAACGCCTGACTGAATCGTTTTCCAGACTTTGCGCCAGAATAGCCCTGTCGGCCATGACCGTGACGGCCGATTTCGCCCGGGTAATGCCGGTATAAACCAGTTCTCTGCAAAGAACACGAGAAAACCGGGCCGGCAGCAGCAGGGCGACCGAGTCGAATTCCGATCCCTGCGACTGGTGAACCGTCATCGCGAACGAGGTTTCATGATCGCCCAGCCGTGAAGGCGGTACCGTCCTGAACGTTCCGTCATCCTTCATGAACCAGACCGCCAGATGGCCCGATGCATCCGGGAAAACGATTCCGACATCGCCATTGAACAGGCCGAGGGAATAATCGTTTCGCCGGATCATGACCGGCTTGCCGGCGAACCAGCCGGAAACGGCAACATCCATCTTCCGTCCTGCACCTGATATGGCTTCGGTCATCGCCGAAGCGATCAGCCTGTTGACAGCAGTGACACCGCAGGGACCTTCGCGTACGGCACAGAGAATGCGGAACCGGTTGAACGTCCCGAAAATTTTCCCGATATCGTTCCCGCTGTTTCTGACACAATCGAAATAGGGCGTATACCGGTCCAGCAGTGCCTTTCCGAAATTCGCGGCGATGGCCGGGTCGGCCATGTCCAGCCAACGGATGGAACGGTCGCTGCCCGAGCAGAGAAAATCGAGTGCATCCGCAAGCCTGCGATCACGGATATCCGAAGCCAGCCGGCCGATACCCGACGTTTCGCTGAAACGGTAATTGCGTGTCAGCCAGACGGTCCTGTTTTCAAGAGGGGCATGTCCTGTCAGTGAAGAAAGCGCCGTATCCGGACGCAGTCCGGTCAACGCTTCCAGAGTAGCCAGACAGTTTCCGGTAAAAACCCGGCGGGAACCCAATTCCGCGAAAACGGAACCGGCTTCGACAGCCGCCAGCTGATCCTTGTCGCCCAGAAGAACCACTCGGGCATGAGCGGGAACGGCATCGAAAAGACGCGCGGCCATGGCCAGATCGATCATGGAAGCCTCATCGACGATCAGGGTATCCAGCGGCAGCGGGTTGTCCGCATGATATCGAACGGTCGCACCGTCGCCCGACATGCCAAGCAGGCGGTGAACCGTTTGCGCCTGTTTTGGTACCATCGGCTGCATGTGCAGCGGAAAGAATGCCGAGCGCTGCGAAATGGCGTCCAGCATGCGCATGGCTGCTTTCCCGGTAGGGGCGGCCAGCATGATCCGGTTTTGCGGGTCGGTTTCCAGCAGACAGGCCAAAAGGGAAGCGACCGTGGTGGTTTTGCCGGTTCCCGGCCCGCCGGATACCACGAGAAGCGGTTGTGCCAGTGCCAGCGCCACGGCAGTTTTCTGCCAGTTGACCGTTTCGCCGTTCTCGTGAGGGAACAGGGCATCCAGCAGAGGGCGGATACGTGCGGCATCGACCGGCCGGACCTCGTGCATGGCTGCCAGCCGCTGCGCCAGCATGTGTTCATAGTCGAAGTAGCGGTGCAGATACAGCCGGTTGCCGTCATCCAGTACCAGCGGAGCGTTGCCGGGATCGCCGGCGGGAGCGACGACGCCGGACTCCAGCAGGATTGGGCGGAGCGTTTCCATGTCCGGCATGCCCGATTCGACAGTCATCTCTTCCAGCGGCAGACAGGCATCTCCCGACGAGACCGCCAGACTGACGCGGTATGCCGCCTCTTCCAGAAGAGCGCAAGCTGCCGCCCGATCCGTCCCGGTATCCGCAAAAGCACCGCCGTCTTTCGCCCATGCCAGAACATGCCGTGCGAACGCACGGGCCAGCGTCTGTTCCGGTGTTTCTGAAAAGCGGGATGCCGTCATGCCTTTTTCTCCTTCTGCGGTCGTACCTGCTGTTCGAACAGCAGGTCTGCCGCTTCAATCACATGCCGTCCGGGTTTGTGGAAAAACACGCCGGAAGGAGAACCGTCCGCTTGCCGCCACGCGGGGCGTACACCCCGGACAAACAGATAAAACACGCCGCCGAAATGCCGGTCGTAATCGTATTCTGGCATTCTCGATGCCAGATAACGGTGCAACGCGACCGTATAAAGCAGATATTGCCAGTGGTAACCGTGTTCCGTCATGGCTTGGTCAATTCTGGTGGTACAGTAATCTTCCTGCCGGTATCCGAGATGGTTCGACTTCCAGTCCAGCAGCCAGAAGCGGCCGTCCGCCTCGAAAACCAGATCGACGAAACCGTTCAGGTACACCGTCATGTCGTCAAAAGCCAGCTGCGGAACGGCATAACCGAACCGTTCCGCCAGCCGGTTCATCTGTCCGGCCGACAGGCGGGCAGACGAAAGGCAGAAAGGCCATTCCACCAGCCTGCGCCCGTTTTCCACCGTATTCAGCATGATTTCTCCCGGCAAGGGCGTCGCTAGGACATTTTCCAGCATATCGAGCACCATCGCATGGCAGGCGGCCCTTGCGGTTTCCGTTCCGCCCGGAAACGGCCCGTCCGCTTCCTGCGGATACCGCGACAAGGCGGTTTCGACAGCCGTTTTCCATGTCGTCCTGTCGGTAAAATCGGCTTTTTCGAACACGGCATGCAGGCAACTTCCGGCATAAGTGCCTTTCGGAAATAGCAGAATGTCATCTTTTTTCAGGAAGGCGGTGAGTTCCCCGCCGGATACCGGTATTTCGCCGGTGGCCACTCGCTCGTCATGATCGCCCGTTTCCGTTCCATCCACGGCATTGCGTATCAGACCGCTGAAACTGTTCATCCGCCAGCGGACATCCAGCGTTTTCCCGAACGTTCTGGCCGACAGGATTTTCCTTTTTCCGCCATCTCTGCCGACTGTCCGGTAAACGGGGGAGGGCAGTCCACTTACCCGGATATGCGACGAACGAGTTTCAAGCGCTTTCCAGGCATCGCCGATTTCCCACACTTCAGGCAATGGAACCATTTCCGTCTTTTTCCCGCTGGCGCCATAGAGCCAGTCTTCCGGCGAAAAGCCGTTTCCGGCCACCAGCCAGTTCAGAAGGCTTTTGCGTGACTGCATGGTATTGCCGTGCCAGTCATAACAACCCGCCACCAGATAACAGCGGTGAACTGCCCGTGTCAGCGCCACATAGATCAGCCGCATCATTTCTGCGGCCTGTTCGACCTCTGTCCGTTTCCTTGCGACTCGTCTGTCGGCATCGGACAACGGCCGGTAATCGATCACCGTTTCATCACCGTCGTGATACTCGATTCCGTCTCCGTTTCTTCTCGCGCTTTTCGGCTGGTTGTCCCAGAGCAGCGGACAGAAAACAAAGGGGAATTCCAGTCCCTTGGAACGGTGCATGGTCATCACCTGAACCAGATTCCGGTCTGTTTCCAGACGCAATTCCGCTTCTTCCGCACGGTGATCGTTTTCACGTTGCGAAGCGTACCAGCGCATCAGCGAGTCCGGCACGCTTTTCGACTTATCCTCACGGCTGATGAGTTCGGCCAGATGCCGCAGATTGGTCACGCGCCGTTCCCCGTCTGGCAGTGCGAGCAGCCGGACCACGACGCCTTCACGGTCGAAAAGCCAGCGCAATGCATAACCGACACCATGCCCCAGCCATGCCCTGCGGTATTGCCCGAACCGTTCCGTGAACCCGGAAAAAACCGTTTCATTATCAGCAAGCGCCTCGACGGCAGCAGAATCCAGTCCCATCATCTCGGTCGAAACAGCCGCCCTCAAACGCGGTTTATCCTCCGGCGCCATCATGGCGTGCAACACGCATTCCAGTTCCTGCGCCTCCCGGGAACGGAAAACATTTTCCTGCGAAAGCGATACACTGCCAATGCCCCGGTTTGCCAGTGCCGCGCGTATCCACGACGCCTCTTTGTGGCTACGTACCAGAATAGCCATGTCCCCTGCAGCGACAGGTCGCCCGTCCAGCATGCAGGTTTCTTCCTTGCCTGCTTTAATCAGGCGGGCGATTTCATCGGCCACCGCCTCGACAGACTGCATGATTGCATCGGCTCGTGCAAGCGGTCCGTCCTCCGTCTCCGGCAGCATCCAGATGCACAACTCTTCCATTTCACCGGCTGCGCTGCCGTATTTGTCATGCAATGACGGCAGGGCACGGTTTCCCGGTCGTACCGGTACGAAATCAAGGCCATCCTGTATGAAGGCCCGTGCGTTGGCGGAAAACAGGGTATTGCAGGCATCGATCAGCCCGGGAACCGAACGGTGGTTTTCCATCAGGGTATAACAGGCATCGAGCTGTTGACGCGCTGCCAGATAGGTATGCAGATCGGCGTTGCGGAAACTGTAAATGGCCTGTTTCGGATCGCCGACCAGGAAAACAGGTGCATCCGATTCCCCGTAAATGGCGGAAAAAATCGCATACTGGAGCGGGTCGGTATCTTGGAATTCATCGATCAGCGCGGCCGGGAACTGTTTTCTGACCGCCTCCGCCAGCCAAGGCATGTCCGGATCGCGCAACGCCTCGTAAAGATTGGCCAGCATGTCATCGAAAGCGATGGTACGCCGTTCGCGCTTCTTTTCCTTCAACGATATCGTGGCTTCCGACAGAAAACGTTTCATCAGATCATAACGGGCGGCTTCCAGTTCCATTTCCGCATAGTGGCAGATTTCGGCAAGCATCTCCGCCAGACAGAAAAACGGATGTTGTGGCACATCCCGGCCTTTTCTCGTACCGTCGGCCAGTTTCGATGCAGTCATGCGGGCAGTCTTGTCTGTGTTGCCGATCATTGCTAACGCATCCCCGGCGGCGAACAGACGATCGAAAGCCGCGGCCGCACTGTCGATATACGGTATCCGGTAACTTGTTTTGTTCAGCGTGCCGTCGGCGCATTTTTCCTTCAGCAAGGACATGATGGCTTCTTTTCCGGCAGACCAGCACGCCGATGCTTCCGCAAAAGTGGTCTCCAGCCTGTCAGTGATATCCTGTGCCGTTTCAGCCGGCGCGACATCATCCGTATCGGGCCATTTCACGACAGCCAACGGTTTTCCAAGATGGCGGCGCAACAGTCTTGCCAGCTCGTCCGGCCTGAACCGTTTTTTTTCCAGCCATGCTGAAAAGGCAGGAGAAAGATGGCTGCCGGCAACATGTTTTCGCCAGAAGTCGTTGACCGCTTCCTGTACCAGCTCCGAATCGTCCGTTTCAGCCTTCATGGCAAATGCCTGCCCCGAGGAAAAAGCCGAGAGTGCCAATGCACGCTGGCAGAAACCGTGAATGGTGAAAATGGCTGCCTGATCGAACGACTGGAAGGCCAACCGCAGAATACCGGCCATCTCTTCTCCGGAATGTCCTTGGCAGCACAGCCTGTCGAGCAGGGTGCTGACGAATCCATCGTCGGATCCGGTACCGCGTCCTTCCAGACATGCCAGCGCGGCGGCGATCCGGTTCCGGATACGGTCGCGCAACTCGTCTGTTGCCGCCCGCGTGAAAGTCACCACCAGGATATCTTTCACTTCTAGGCGCTTTTCCAGCAAAAGCCGCAGATAAAGACCACCGATATTCCATGTCTTGCCCGTTCCGGCAGACGCCTCGACCAGTGTCTGGCCTTCCAGGGGACAGGTGAGCACATCGAATTCATTCACCCTCATGCACACCTCCTGTTTTATGGACGAAAAACGGCCCGAAAATTCTGCCCGCCAGATCGGCAAATGCCTCGTCAATCGGATTGTCCACACCTCTCATAACCAGATGGTTGAATACGTCGTCGCTTTCGCCGCGGCGGCCGTTCGATTGCCGCCATATTTTTTCCGCTTTGTGCGGCCTGTGGCCTCCAGCGACATACTCCCATGCCGAACGCGGAAAAAAGTGCAGTGGCCGGCAAAGTCCTGTACGGTAGATCGCTACCAGATCGTGCAGCCGCTCCATAGCATCTCCGACCGGTCCCAGTTCAGTCTTTTCATCCCGGAAATGCCATACGGAACGGCAGGGAACACCTTCAGGCCGACAGGCGTTCAGGAACAGATGCCGGATCCAACCGTCCAGAAAATCCCAGGGAGTGCCAGTATCGTACCGGTACCGGACAAGCCCGTTTTCTCGTAAACCGGTCAGGGTGCCCGACAGTCGCCAGCATTCGCCTTCACAATCGAATTCCAGCGTCCGGCCAGCTGGTGCAAGCAACCCGCTTTCCAGATCGGCCGACAGAGCGCGTGCGTAGGCAGACAACGCCATTAACTCGCTTTTCAGGCGGTCCATCCCCAGATGGCCGGACGGAAACTCATTGCCTGCTAGTGCAGCCTTTTCGATTTCTTCGGGGGAAACATTTTCCAGATATAGCGGCAACAACCGGTCTGCCAGTTTGCGCGGGGCATTCCGGTCCACGACGAAAGGTTCGTCCGTCGGCAGTTCCTCCTTCGCACGCAGGAAATTGATTCCGAGCCGGCGTTGCAGCAGATAGCGGGCAGGGTGGCAGAAAAAACGGATCAGATCGTCCAGCGAAACATGCTGCCAGGATTCATCCGGTGCATCAAGCGCCTTCGTGAAAAACGGCAAACCGGCAGCTGTAACCCTTTCATCCATGTCACTTTCATCATCGAAACCTTTTTCTGAAATCATCAATACAACTTCTTCTTTTGAATGGTTTTTTTTGTCAGCATCATTCAGTGCGGCGCACAAGTCGGAACGGAAACTGGCCATCCGTTCGCCGCCTTCTCCATTAAAATAGGCGGCTGAAAACGGCTGGAGCGGATGTTCGGTGACTAGGCGGTCATGTGCCGTTTTCATGCTTTTTTCATCGGTACCCTCCGCCAGCGCGGGAACCAGTACATCCAGCAATTCGGCAATCAGCACCGAAGGCGGCCTGACGGAATTGTCCCGGATATTTCTTCCCGAATACCCCAGATACAGACTCTTGCGTGCGGACAGTACCAGATCGAGAAACACGTTCCTGTCCGTATCGCGCAAAAGCCGGTCGCTTTTGCGGGGCGCCAGCTGGATCAGGTCGAATTCCTCCGGACGTCTGTCGGCCGGGTAAACACCGTCGTTCAATCCGATCGCGAACACATGGTCAAATGGCAGCCCCCGCAGACTGTCCATCGGCGCGAAAGTTACCGTACCGGCCGGAACGCTTCCTTCCCCGGCGCCTTCCAGCGCCCGTTCCAGCGCATGGCGTGCGATTGCGAAACCCGTCTCGAATGTATCCGACGCTTCCGCCATGATTTCATGCAGTCCGGCGATACGCATGCGGACTTCCCGGTCGGCATCCAGTGTATCAGGCGTTACCGTCACGAACATATCCAGCACATCACACCAGCACTGCATCCAGCCGGCAGCTGTCCTGGAGCGGGAAAGATCGTTTTTGAGCTGCCGGATGGCTTCGATAAACCGCCACAGCTGGCCAAGCCCGGCCGAACGGGTACCCGAAGCATGCCCTGCCGGCAAGCGGCCATCAACTGGCAGCCGTTTTCCATCGGGCAGGGCATAGGCCAGAAACAGCCGGTGCAGGCCGTCATGAAAACTGTGACTGTCGTCTTCGGGCAAATCGAATTCCGCCTTGTGGGCGCCATCCAGCGCCCAGCAGATACCGGCATCGTCCAGCCAGCCGCGAAGCGTTTTCAGATCGTCGCCGAAACCGAACGTGGTACCGATCTCCGGCAACATCAGCACATCCATCACAGCGGCCGCCGAAAAACGGGAAGAGGCCAGCGCTAGCACATCGAGCAGGGCGCGTGCTACCGGATTGAAACGGCTGTCCCGGCGGCCTGTAATGACATAAGGAATGCGCGCTCCCGAACCGTTATGGCTGAAAACTGCCTCGATCATCGGAGCAGCCTCATCCAGATCAGGCATAACCACCAGAATATCCGACGGATCGGGAGAATTGGCCGAAGCGAAACGCCGCAACAGCTGGTCGTGCAGGATTTCGATTTCCCGCATCAGCGAATGCGCCACATGGATTTCCATGCTGCCATCCGCACCAAGATGCGAAAGGGAACATGGTTCCGGTTCCGACAGATCGAGAATGGCATCCTGCACACGCGAGAGAACCGTTTCAGGCTGCCCGGTCTGCGCAGTGGAAACGAACCTGTCGTTTTCCCGTCCGAACGGCTCCAGTTCCGCCAACATCATGTCCAGTGTGGCACGGCGTTGTTTTCCCCAGGAAGCGAGCAGGCGGTTGCCGGTTTCATGATAAAGATCCTGCTGGCGGTTGGCCAGCCACGTCAGCCGTCTGCTGTCGACGATCTCGAACCAGTATTCCCGGCACGGATTGATGACATACAGTTCGATATCCATCCACTTGCCCAGCCGGCGAAGCATGTCGATATACTGCGGCGCGACAGATGGTTCACAAAAAAGATGCGCCCGCTTCGGCAAGCGTGCCGCCGCCTTTTCGCCGTCCTGATCCAGTATCGAGAAAAATCGTGCGACTGGATCACGTTCCAGCGTTCCGGTTTCTTCCGCGATTTTTCGCCACAGGGCGGCTTGCCAAGCCTGATCGTCCCGTATAGTGACCTGTTTCGGATGGTCATGCCGGACGATATCGGCCATTTCTCCGCCTGACCAGATTTCCAGCCATTCCGGCCGGTAAAGCACATATCGCTCGAAAAGTGCCGCCACACGACAGGCCAGATCGAAACGCATGACATCGTCGCACCGTGCCAGATACGCCGCCAGCCTCGGATATGCTTTTGCAAAACCGGGTTCCTCGAGAAACCGCAGGATCCGCCAGGACAGGACTGAGGAAGAAAAAGGCGATGTCTCGCTGACCTCGACCAGTTGTCCGATCTGCTGCCAGAGCCACTGTGCCAGAAACGGGAATGTCACATTGGCGCATACGCCATATACATCGGCAATGGCCAGCGTCAGCTTCCGTTTCACGGCGGCACTGGGTACAATCACCTGATCCGGCGTGAATACGGAAGCCGGACGCTCTGCCAGATTTTCGCAAAGCATCTGCAACAGGACTTCAAAACGGTTGGACTGGTTTAGGTTCAGCATGCCACTACGTGAAGAAAATATCGTTTTCCGGACATCCGAACCGTCACCCCAGGCATCCGGATGTCCGCTCCACTTTGAAATATCTTCCGGATCATACCGGATTGTATAGCACGGAAACGGGTGATCATATCACCGGCCCGAAAGAAGGCTGTTTCCATGAAAATGAAACACCGTTTCTTCGCTGATACCCGAAGAATATTCCTGCTTTTCATGCGTTCACACGGGTGAAAAGCAATCTGCACGCGGAAAACCGTTTCTGTCGCTGCATCTTTGTTTCCGATTGTCGTCATCACAATTCCGGACATTTCCATGAGAAGCCGTATTTTCCGCCGTGCATGACCTCCAGACTGTCTTGTCTTGAAAATCATCGCGCGATGTCTTCTGACCGGTTTGTTTCATGAAAAGACAGTCCGGAAACAGGGAAGGCAAACAGATGGCAAAAATATTCCATAAAAACGCAAAAATATACCATTATCATCTTCTGCCAGATGATAAGGTAACGCTTTCGCAAATCTTGTGGTCGCCCTTGACGTTTCCGGGCTGGCCGGTTTCATCCGTTTATCCGATCTGACCGAACATGCTTGCCATCGCCAATATCGTTCTGCCGATTTTCGCCCTCATTATCGCAGGCTATTTCCTGAGGCGGAAGAATATCCTGAGTATAAACGCCTGTACGGAACTGAACCGCTATGTCGTCTGGCTGGCGTTGCCCGCGCTCATGATCGACGTCATGATTAACAGCTCGTGGTCCGAGCTGTACCAGCCCGAATTTATCTACGCATTCGAACTGGGTGTTTTCATCGTCTTTTTCGGAGTGCTCGCCTTTCACTGGCTGAAAACGAAAAATCTGGCCTCTGCCACTGTCGATGCCACATCCGCTTCCTATGCCAATACCGGTTTTATCGGATTGCCGCTCTGTGCGCTGACTTTCGGCGCCGACAAGCTGGGGCCGGCGATGATCACCGCCATTCTGACCGTGTCCGCCAACTTCGCCGTTTCCATCATCTTCATCGAAGCCAGTTCCCAATCCGGGAAAAGCATCTGGATCCCCCTCAGAAACGTCGCCGTTTCACTGTGCAGAAACCCACTGATCGTCGCTCCGGTCATTGCCGGCATTCTCTGCGCCAGCGGTGTGCAGCTGCCTTACGGCGCCGCCCAGTCGATCAGGCTGCTCAGTGCGTCGGCCAGCCCGTGCGCACTGGTGGCCACAGGCCTGTTTCTGGCACAACGTCAGGAAAGCACCAGCCCGGTCATCGTGATCGAACTGGTCTTTTTAAAACTCGTCATCCAGCCGCTGATCGTCTGGTATCTGGCTTTCCATGTTTTCAGCATGCCGCCGCTTTGGGCCAAATCCGCCGTCATTCTGTCGGCTCTTCCGACCGGAACAGGCCCGTTCATGTTGGCCGAGCTTTACGGTAAGGGCGGAGGAATTGCATCACGCACGATTTTCCTTTCCACCGTACTGGGAATTGTGACCCTGTCAGTCTGTCTGACGGTTCTGTAAATGTAACAGGTATTCCTTGCGAAACTGGAGAGGCGTTTTGCAGGTATGGCGGCGAAACACTTTTGCCAGATGGCAGGATCGACAT
>CAZRQR010000027.1:0-4508 GCA_964602435.1 uncultured Oxalobacter sp. | reverse complement strand
GCAGGGTGGAAACCGATATCAGGGCAAATAGTGAAAAACTGGCCGGATCGCAAACCCTGTACGACGCGACCGTCTCCTGCTGGAAAAACATCGAAGACACCGTGGCGGCCGGCCGTGTTACCAACCAGCACAAGGGTTCCCCGGATGAAATCGCGAAAGCCGTCCTGTTTCTAGCCTCGGATGACGCCTCGTTCGTCAACGGTTCCATTCTGGTTGTTGACGGCGCATGGACAGCCTATTGATGGTATAGTCCACTCCCGTCCGAAAAGGCAACAGTCCTGAACGGAAATCATGAATCTGGAAAAACTGACCGGCCATGCCACCATGTTCGGCGCCAATTCCATGTGGGGCGTCATGTCGCCGATTTCGAAAATGGTCATGACCGGCAGCGTCATCACCACGATGGTCATGAGCGACTGCCGCGTACTGGGAGCCACCGTTCTTTTCTGAACACTGTCCTTTTTCCTGAAAAGGGATCCTGTTTCATGGAAAAACCTGCTGCTGTTGCTCCTTGCCTCGCAATTCGCCATCGTATTCAATCAGGGATCCTTCATATTCGGTGTTAGCCTGACGTCTCCGATCGATGCTTCCATCATCACAACCAGCCTGCCGATCCTGACCCTAGTTCTTTCCGCTTTTTTCTTGGTAGAACCGATCACGGGCAGAAAAATCACTGGAATCGTTTTCGGAGTCACCGGTGTCATTCTGCTGGTGTTCAGCGGCCAGCAGGCTTCTGGAGGAAACGGCAGCAACATTTGGGGCGATCTGCTGATTCTGACAGCCCAGTTCAGTTTTTCCATCTATCTCATCTTTTTCAGGGGAGTGATCAGCCGGTATTCGCCGATCACTATCATGAAGTGAATGTTCACCGGTTCATCGCTTTCCCTGTTGCCCTTCACATGGGACAAAATGCTGGCCATAGACTGGGAGGCACTGGAATGACGTTTCATCGCCGGTATCGCTTTTGTGGTCGCCGGGTGCACGTTCGTCAGCTATCTCCTGATGTCGATCGTGCAGAACGCCTGCGGCCAACTGCCGTCAGTATCTACAACTATGTCCAGCCGATGGCAGCCAGCGTCGTGGCCGTCATGTGGGGCATGGATTCATTTACTCCTATCTCCCTTGCTTTGATGCTTCTTTCTTGCTTCACGGGTATTGTCCATGCTATCGGACAGAATTCACTCTGGCATATTCCATGCGTGCGACACTACAATATACAAAACAACAAACAGGAAAGAAAAATGGCTATTCTGATTGTCGAAACGGGTATGCCTCCCGGAAAAATACCGGAACAATGCGGAACGACAGCACAGTGGTTCCGGAATGCGCTGGCCGAAATCGGCAAAAAGGCCGAAGTTGTCCGGCCTTGGCTGGATGAGACGCTTCCCATTCCCACCACCGTTTCCGGAGCGATCATCACCGGATCATGGAGCATGGTGACCGATGAGGAAACTTGGAGCGAAAAAACCGCAGAATGGATCCGCCAGGCCCTCTTTTTCGATATTCCGTTATTCGGCGTCTGTTACGGACACCAGCTGATGGCCTACGCACTGGGCGGTGTGGTCGGAGACAATCCCGAAGGCGGAGAGAAGGGGACCTTTACGATAAGGCTGACGGAGAAAGGCCGAAACAACCTGTTGCTGGACGGTTTTCCGGAACAGTTTCCGGCATATCTGTTCCATCAGCAAAGCGTTCTGGAGCCGCCATCCTGCTGCGACATACTGGCCACGTCGGAAAAGGATGCCTGCCAGATGCTGCGTTACAGTACCAGCACCTTTTCAGTGCAGTTCCATCCCGAATTCACTGCGGATATCCTGAAAGCCGCCTGCATCGACAGCGCAGAGGAAAACGGGGTGACCGCCTGTGCCATCGCCAGTGAAACGTTCTGGTCCCGGAAAATACTGCACAATTTCTGCCGCATCGTCGAAGACATCGGATAAGGCAGTCCGGAACCTGCCGTCGAACCTGTTTTTTCACTTACCACCATTTTCCATGGCCGTGCCAGCAAACAGGTTTCGGCCGTTTTACGCATTACCCTGAATGGCCAGTGTCCCGCTGCTGCCGTCGAGCATACGGTCACCTGCAAGCCTGTAGCGTCCTGCAAAATCGGAAGCGACTTTCGGCGTCACTTTTTTTATGGTGTACTGCTCGGACAGCGTTTCGGAACGTTTTCCGTCCTTGTCCGTCATTTCGATGGCATCAGCCGACTTGATAACAAAATACTGGGTATTGAACGGGAAAGACACCGCAACAACTCCCTTGTCCATTTTCCACATACCGCTTGGGACAGGGAAGCGCCATCGGTATTTTCATAAAGCTGCGTCTCCACCGCAGAACCATCCTGATTGAACGTAATAGCTGTCCTGATACCCGGACAATCGGCACACGGCAACGTTCCGGTATACATGCACTGCGGCGGCGTTTCGTTCTTTGCAGACTTGCTGCATGCTGCCAGTATCATCAGCATGAACAGACTCAACAGAAATAGCGAAAAACGTTTCATAAGCATCTCCAAGGTGTTTTGAAGAAAGCGGCTTTTCGAAAGAATCTGTAAAACACGCCGAGGCTGACGCAGTCTCCCGAAGATGAAATGACCCATATCAGAAACCGGATAAATAACTAAAAAAGCGGCCGTGAAATACCGGTATTCCGATTCCCGATAAAAAAGCCGGGATATGCCCAGCGTTTGCCCGAAAAAGGAATCACGCTATTTTCGGCTGTCCGTCCGATGCAGTCGCTCTGCCATTGACCGGAATACAGGCTCCGTTAATGAAACTGGCATCGTCGCTCGTCAGAAAAGCCATGACTGAAGCCACTTCTTCCGGTTGTACGGCACGACCAAGCGGAATGCGTTCATTGAATTTTTCCTAGATCGCCGCATCGAAACCGCGAGTCATATTGGTTTTCACCAGACTCGGGCAGACAGCGTTGATACGTACACCGGAAAGCCCGTGATCCAGCGCCATCGCACGGATCAGGTTGGCGACGGCTCCCTTGGATGCGCAATAAAAAAAGTGGCGCCCCAGTCACCGCCCAGCCCTGACACGGACGAGGTATTGATCATGCGACCTTTCGATCTGATCAGATGGGACAGGGAGAATTTGGCGACATAGATGACGCCATCGATATTGATACCGGAAATGCGGCGCCAGTCCTCCAGCGAGGTTTCCAGAACCATCCGACCACGTGCACCCCGGCATTGTTGATCATGACATCGAGTTTTCCGTACTTCCTGACGGTATCCTCTATCATTTTCCTGACGGCTTCCGGATCGGATACATCAACCACCATCGTCATTGTCTTGTCGTCTGGAAAAGTGGCGGCCATTTTCATAACATTGTCTTCAACGCAATCTGCTAGAACAACCGTCGCGCCTTCGGAAGAAAACCGTCTGGCCGCCGCAGCACCGATACCGTTGGCAGCCCCTGTAATTACAACCACTTTACCTGCAAAACGATCCATCGTTACCTCCTTGAATGGTGTTATGTCGATACATGACAAACGTAAACCATCCCCTGGCCGGTTGCACACAGTTGTGGATCGTTTGCGGTGATACGTTAAACAAACATGCCAGTTCCGATTGTTCATACACATATTTCAGAACCTTCGCCGCTTCATATAGACGTTTCATTTGTTCATGCATACACACATTTTCTGAAATTTACCCGTCTTGTGTTACACAGCATGTTTGACAGATGGATAAACGGTATGTTTAAAAAACATCCGGCAAATATCAGAAAAAGATGAGTGCAAAACTCTTCATTCATGCAAAAGCAATATGTTCATCTCTTTTGGTCTTGCAAAATATCTCTCTTTCTGTACCAAGCACGCAAAATATACTGGATTTACAATTATTAAGCATGAGATTATCATTTAATGATAACCATCATGATTAAAAATCATATATTATCAGCAATGCAAATATTCAACGGTTGATAACCTGTTACTGACATAGTCCTTGTTCCCGGAAATTTCAAACAATTTTTCTCGAACAATTACTTAGAGAAAAACCTGAAATTCCTGTTTTGCCTGTTTGGCAAGGCCGAAAAAAGGCCTTTTATAAGGGCAGGACGATCTGTTACAATGCCTGACCGCTGCCCGGGTGATGAAATTGGTAGACACAAGAGACTTAAAATTCTTTGTATCCATTAAAGTAGAATCAAAATTAAATGTGCGGATGTGGCGAAATTGGTAAACGCAAGGGACTTAAAATTCCTCGGAGAAATCCTTGCCGGTTCAAGTCCGGCCATCCGCACCACATATCACGTTAGTAATCACTTCAAAATTTCCTCCCAAAAACTAGCACAGTTTCAATCAAGGTTTAATTTCGAATGTGTGTATAAATGTCATGTGACCATACGGGAGGAAGTAATGTCAGAACAGCATAAAAACCTGCTCGATATGGAAATTGAGCTTGAGGCTGATATGGTGCTGCAAGAGGCGTTGAGCGTCTGTTGACATCCTCCACGCCCTGAAGGAAGTGGATTCCTGCTATGTTCAGGCTGTTG
>CAZRQR010000026.1:0-17664 GCA_964602435.1 uncultured Oxalobacter sp. | reverse complement strand
CCTTACTCCGGATAATGCTTTGCTACCCATATTTCTCTTCCTCCAATTTATTGGTCAGTATTACCTTTATCTCTGGCATACACCAGTTTTCACAACGAGAAAGAAGTCTCCTTCTTTCTTCGCATTCTTTTCCCCTATCTGCTTGCCATACGCGCCTTCAGGCGAGCCTTGGTTCCAGGCGACCATTCCTGTGGGTCAACCCAGATATTGATGACGGCACATTTGCCTGTTCTGGCTACCGCATCACGTCCACGTCGCAGCGCGGGTGCAATATCTTCTGGATTGCGAACCTCCTCGCCATAACCACCCATCATTTCCGCAAATTTACCATACGGCAAATCACTTAACAAATTGCCAACGTTGCCGCGATCGCCATATTTTGCCAGCTGTGCATAACGGATTTGGTTCATGGCCGAATTATTGCCTACAACTGCCAAATAGGGCACCTTGAATCGGTTTGCCGTTTCCATATCGAATGCCGTCATGGAGAAAGCGCCGTCTCCATAGTAGCACACGACTTCCTTGTCCGGATGGGCCAGTTTGGCGCCGATGGAAAAACCTGTGCCGACTCCAAGACTGCCCAAAGGCCCCGGATCCATCCACTGCCCGGGATTGCGGGGACGCACAGCTTGCGCCGAGATGGTAACGACATCTCCGCCATCTCCGATGTATATGGTATTTTCTTCTAGAAACTCATTCAGTTCATACGCAACCCTGTAAGGATTAATCAGACTGTTTTCCGATTTGAGCAAGGGCATCAGTTTTTCAAGCGCCTCACCTTCAGCATGCCGGAGCGCCCTGATCCATTCTTTACGTCTTGATGCCACTTGCCGTTTTCCATATCCGGAAACGGCATCGATAATGGCTCTGAAAATGGTACCGACATGCCCCAGAAGTCCTAGCTCAATATCACGGTTTTTTCCGATCACCGAATAATTCTGGTCTATCTGGATGATTTTGGCCGACGGATTCAAGGATCTGCCATACCCTAGCCGGAAATCGAAAGGTGTGCCGACAACAAGAATGACATCGGCTTCGGCCAATGCCTTGTTACGCGTCCTGTCAAAAGAAAGAGGGTCGTCGTTCCTGAAAATGCCACGGGCAGCGCCATTCGTATAGGCCGGAATATCAAAAATCCGGATCAGTTCAAGCGCTTCCTGATGGCTTCTTCCATTCCAGACCTGACTCCCGAACAAGGCGGCAGGTTTTTCCGCATGAACCAGCAGATCGGCAGCTTTTTCAATTTCTGCCGGCGAGCACATCACTTGGCAGGAACAGCGATAATGACCGGCAGCTGGAATGATGCAGTCTTTCAGTTCAACATTTCGGTCAAGAAGATCACGAGGTATTTCAAGATAGACCGGACCAGGAACTTCTCCCCATGCCTCACGGCAACCCATGGAAACCATATCGGCTATCCGTTCTGTCGAACGGACACTAGCTGCCCATTTTGTGACAGGTGACATCAGCCTGACATGATCGAATTCTTGTAAGGACCCTTGCAAATACTGGGATGTCGCACCCTGACCGCCAATATGCAAAAGCGGCGTTTCCGAACGCAATGCGGTTGCTATCCCTGTTATGGCGTTACAGCATCCGGGCCCGGCAGTTGTGACCAAGCAACCTGTCTGTCCGGTCTGGCGCGCATATCCGTCGGCTGCATGCGCCGCGACCTGTTCATGGCGGAAATCGATTATCCGGATCCCTTCACTGACACAACCGTCATAAATATCCACGATATTTCCTCCGGAAAGAGTGAATATCGTGTCAATACCTTCATTCTTGAGTGCTTTTGCGACCAGATGCCCACCTGAAATGGTACCTGTACCCGCATTCCCTAATTTCAGTGAATCGTCTGTTGTCGCACTCATGGATTGTTTTAATGGAATTCAGCTTTTATATCAAACCAATCGGCACTGTCGCTTATCTTGCTTTTGTCCTGTCCACATCCGGAAACCGGGAATCGTTTCGGAGTCGCCAAACAACTTGTTACAGGCAGGTGAAGTGACTTACCAACTTTCAAGCTAACGGCTATCATAGCTTCTTCGGGCAAAAACCGTACTTGACCACAGTCAATTTTTACCATCCCCATCCGAAATCACGCCATTGGATTTTCCACTTCGGGTTACGAAAAAAAAGACCACCTTTTGCACGGCCCATCCCTACATATGCGCTTATCCGCCAGAACAATCCGGTAAGAACAGATCGCTTTTCAGTCATTGACAATTTACCTAGTGCGCCGTAAAGCCCCGTCCTTCAGGTCGTGGATATAAGGCGCTGTTGTAAGGTGTGTTAAACTCTTCTATAATAAGCAAAACCAAGGGCGGGGCACGCCCGGCTAGCCTGTGAAGTGAGCGATGCAGTCAGGTCGCCAGCAGCAGGAACCCACCGAAGAGATCAGGGCACTTGTGCTCTGACTCCGTAGGAATCTCCCACCTTCAGACGGGGGAGGATGTCAACGAATATGAAACATGGCGAATATCTTTTTCAGCAAATTTTTTTCTTTTGGCAAGCACATCAAACCGGCAGATAATGCCATACCCGTTTCGGATGAGTATTTCTGGCTGGATAATCATTCCAAATACGGCCAAGGGTTCCGGTTAAGCCATGCCTACGTGGATGAGGGTTCCGGATATGGCGCCATGCCAGATATCGCCACGCACATGGAACTGGCACCCTCAGTCGTCCAGACCGTTCACAATCAGTATTCCTGGCTTGTCATACTTGATGAATGTATTTCCGAATTTGGATCCGCCCGGAAAAACCTGATAGAAGAATTTGCCGACTGTACCGGTTTTTCAGACGTTTGCTGGTGGATTACAGTCAACGATCCGGCACAATGGCTTGGAGACATGCAAAAAACCATCCAGCGTCTTTTCGACACTTTGCAGCAAAAACAAATGAAAGCGGATCAGTGATTCTCTCGATCGCTTCAAAAACACCTGCCAACAGGAAACGGAAACAGTAGCCCCTTATTTGAGCCATCCTCTGTGACGGAAATACCAGAAAGGCGCCAGAGCACTCAGCAACATCAGCACCAATGCAAAAGGATAGCCGAAATCCCAATTCAGTTCGGGCAGAATCCGGAAGTTCATGCCATAAATACTTGCAATCAGCGTTGGCGGCAGAAATGCCACACTGGCGACCGAGAAAATCTTGATGATCTTGTTCTGGTTAATATTGATAAAACCGACTGTCGCGTCCATCAGAAAGTTGATCTTTTCAAACAGGAACGATGTATGGCCGTCCAGTGATTCGATATCTCTCAGAATCTGGCGCGCTTCCTCGAACTGGTCCGAATCCAACAGGCGCCCACGCATCAGAAAGCTGACAGCACGACGTGTATCCATCATGGTCCTGCGGATACGCCCGTTAAGGTCTTCTTCCTTGGCGATGGTACTCAAGGTGGCCGCCGCATCCTGGTCGGTAAATTCTTCCTGCAATACCTTGCTGCTGACTTCTTCAAGATTTCTGTAAATTCCCTCCAGCGCATCTGCCGAATATTCGGCATCTGTCGCATAAAGATCCAGAAGAACGTCCTTGTAATCGGTGATGGACCCCGGACGGGAACGTGCACGCATTCGTACAAGCCTGAATACCGGCAGATCTTCGGCATGCATCGAAAAAAGCATGTTTCTCGCCAGAATGAAGGCCACAGTCACCGTTTGCGATGGTCCTTCGTCATCGTCTATCCTGAAGTCCGTTCTCAGATGAAGATCGCCGTTTTCCGCTTCGTAATAACGGGCGGAAGCCTCTATATCCTTGACATCGTCTTCATCAGGCATCGTCACGTCATACGTACTCTTTACCCATGATCGCTCTTCCTCCGTCGGATCTGTCATGTCCACCCAGACAGGAGCAACATTTTCCAGATCAGACTTGGAATTGATGGGTACCTGATTCAAACGACCATTTTGAAGTACGAAAACATTGATCATGGAGATAATCTTTCAGACACATTAACAGGGTAACTGCCGGCGGACTCGGTGATGGATGGATAATATCATGGTCATATGGCGGTTTCATGACAAAAAGAAAAGCGGTTGTGGCTCCCAATCGTCACAAAACGGCCGCCTAACTGAAAATAGCGCAAGTGTACTGATAGCGGATTGCAGAGGCAAGGACTTCCATAGGACAAAAACCTAGCGCGGAACATCTGCCGATCCCATTCGTCTCAGAATCAGCGCTGTCCGATGCATCAGATATCCCGAATTTCTGTGACTGTCAAAATATCTGGGCTTCGGCAACATGGCTGCCAGTCTGGCCGCCTGCACGGCACTCAATGAAGAAGCGGAGATTCCATAGTAATGACGCGCAGCCGCTTCGACACCAAACACCCCCGTACCGAATTCGACCAGATTCAGATACAGTTCGAATATCCTTTCCTTTTCCATCCAGAATTCAAGCATGTAAGTGATGATGATTTCCTGCCCTTTTCTGAAATAGCTTCTGCTACCGGACAAAAACAGGTTCTTGGCCAGTTGCTGGGTAATGGTTGAACCGCCAGCAACGATTTTTCCTCTCCGGCTGTTTTTTTCATAGGCTTTCAGCAAGGCATCCCAGTCCACCCCTTCATGATCCGTGAAATTGGCATCTTCCGAAGCGATGATGGCCCGCTTCAAATTACGGGAAATCCGCTTATACGGTACCCATTTATGCTGCAATTTCGCTTTCGGGTTCTTTTCCTGCAAAACGGCCAGCTGCTGACGCATGAAACTTGTCGAGGAAGGATTGTGATTCACCCACCACCCTATTTGCAGAAAAAAGTAAACCTGGAACATCAAAAACAGGCCCAGCGGTGTAAATACAATCCATCGCCAGTATTTCCGAAACAGGCCAGTCAGTTTATTCATGAAAAATCAGCGTCCGAAATGGGCAAAAACAGGCCGGGTATCAGGGCGGATATCCCGCCAGACAAAAAACGATTCGGCAGCCTGTTCCACAAGCATGCCAAAACCGTCCCTAGCTTTCGCGCCATATCGGCTGGCAAGAGACATGAATGGAGTCGGCTGATCCGAATAGACCATATCCAGAGCAAGGGTTTTCTCGCTGAAAACGGCAGAAGGAACCGGTGGCATGCTGTTTGCCAGACCCGCCGAGGTTGCATTGATCACGATATCGTAACTTTCATTTAACCCCTGATAAGACGATACATTCACTTTGCCATAACCGGAAAATCGCTGCGCCATTTCCCTGGCCTTGTTTTCATTTCTGTTGGCAACCAGAATATATTCCGGATTCTGCTCAAGCAAGGGCAACATGACGCCAAATGCAGCCCCTCCTGCTCCAAGCAGCAAAATACGCGCGCCCTGTAACGGCACACCGGCATTTTTTGTAATATCCGCAACCAACCCGGCACCATCCGTATTATCGCCACAGACCGATTCCTCATCGAAACGCAATGTATTGACCGCCCCTGCCATTTCCGCACGGGATGTCAGACGGTCAGACAGACCGAATGCCTCGAATTTGAAAGGAACCGTGACATTCAGCCCCTTCCCGCCATTGCCTGCGAACCGGAATACAGTTGCCCTGAAATCATCAAGAGGCGCCAAAAGACGTGAATATACGATATCCTGCCCTGTTTGTTGTGCAAAAAGAGCATGTATTTCCGGTGATTTGCTGTGCGCAACCGGATTTCCGACAACTGCATAATGATCACTCATATTGCCATGAACTAATATATATTTCTGCAATCAGAAAAAATTGAATGCTTTTCCAGAAAAATGAAAAAATCCATCATACCCGGTCAATGTACTGTTGAACGAACCTGTGACTGAACTCCCTGATCTCTGGTAAATTTCAGACGGGTAATGATAATCCATACATCGGCGCCACCGTTTCCGGGACGCATGCTTTTCGGGAAAGGTCCAAAGGGCGCTGCCCTGCGGACGATATTCAATGCAGCTTTGTCCAGTGCAGGATTTCCGGACGACCTCTCTATGCTGGGCCCACCTTCCTTTTCAAAAAGCGAACCGTCGTAATAGACAGGAATCCGGACCGTCAATTCACCATACAGTCTTGTACCGTTTCTCTGCGGAAAATTGATCAGCCCAAGACTTTCCACCCTTTTGCGCAAAGCCTTGTAATACATGGCATAGCCGACGTCACGTGTATTGGCCGTAATAACTGGCCGCCCTCCGGAACCTGCACCACCTGCATCCATACCGGTACCCGCTCCATTTCCACCACCATTTCCCCTTCCCTGCCTGAAAACGACAGAACGGCTTTCCTGGTTTTCCGGCAGCTGGAAACCGCTTTCCTCTTTAGAAGCACTTATTGTCTTTCTTTCCGGAACACTGGCGGCCTTGTTATTCCCAGACGATTTCGATGGAATTTTTTCGTTTTTCCTGTTGACGGATATATCCGTCTTTTTCTCCCGTGTGCCTGCCGTACCGGTAATACCCTTGCCCACAGCTCCGATTCCTGCCTGTCCATTTCCATCCGTCAACGCGGTGTTGACGATCTTTCTGGGAAGAGGATTGACGAGCACGAGCTCAATGGCAGGTACATTCTTTTTCAGATCAAACGATGAAGTGGCCCCGAACCGGACAGACAGTATGACTGCATGCACCAGAACAGAGAGCACGATGGCAATACACAACATCCGATTTTGCGAAAGTATTTTCACGTCCTGCACACAATTCAAACGGTAAACGGCACGCTGATCACACAACAAATCACCCGGCCCATCAGCCGGATTATTCCGTCACATCCCCTTCACTTGCGTTCAACTCATCTTCACCGGCATCAGCGGAAATATCCAGAAAACGGGCCTCAACGGACAAATCAACCTCATCCCAGCGTATCAGATCAATCTTCACTTGTGTTCCACGGGCAAGAATCTGCATTCCGGGCATCGGAATAGTCAGCGGAATATCCACAAGACGGATCATTTCGTCCCTGATCACAACCGCCTCAGCCTGCCGGACACGATTCTGCGTCAGCCACCTGAGGCACCAATATCTCTCCATTTTCGACTGAAACTCATTGTAAGCACTATATGCTGCATCGAACGCGCTGACAATAGCGAACAGACTGGCATCTTTCGGACGGAAAGGAGCAGACAATGGCGCCATGACCCCATAATTGATGCAAGCCAGAATCTGCCACTGATTCACCAGATCGGTATAACGCCGTAACGGTGATGTACTCCATGCATACTGATCAACCCCGAGTCCCTGATGCGGTGCGGCATGGGTGACCATTTTCACCTGCATGCGATTCATCCAGCTGCCGCTCCCGCCTCCCTGACTACGGTAAATACCGGGAATACCATGCTCATTCAACAGTTTTCCCCAAGTACTGTTGGCGAAAATCATGAATTCGGCAACGATCTTGTCCAGTGGCGCCGTCCGTTTGCGCCGTTCAATGGTCACAATACCGTCTTCGCTGACGTAAAAGTTGAAATCAACACGATTCGACTGTTCCGGCCGCAACCCGAAAGATTCCCGTTTTTCCATGCGTTTTTTCTCGAAAACGCGAGAACAACGCCACAATACCCCGATATCTTCCTTGTGCGGATAGTCGCCCTCATTTTTGGCGAGACTGGCCTCCGTAATCAGGTGATCCAGATCATTATGACGGAGATTCTCGGAAACACGTATCCTTTCCGCTCTGGTCTCCGTTTCCGTTATGGACCAATCTGCCGGATCGACAATTGCATACAGACTGAGTGCGGGCCGGATTTCACCCGCACTCAGCGTGAAACGGCTGACCAATTCGTCCGGCAACATGGTGATCTTGTCTCCGGGCATGTAAACGGTTGACAAGCGTTTTCTGGCAATTTCGTCCAGACGGTCTCCCGGTTTTATCCCGAGTGCTGGTGCAGCGATATGGATACCTATTCTGATCTGACCATTATCCAGGCGAGTCACGGAAAAAGCATCATCAATTTCCGTTGTTGTAATGTCATCAATCGAAAATGCATTGACATCGGCAACCGGCAATTCAAAAGGCATGTCCGGAACGTCAACGTGGGGAAACGAGGTTCCACGGGGAAAATGCTCGAAAATGAATCGCGACAGGTGAAGTTCTTTCGGTCCCGCGATCCCGCCGACATGAAGCATCAGGCGTTCAGGTGGCATACGCAAGTCTTCACAGGCCATAACCAGTGCCTTGTATTCCACACTGTTCTTGTCTGGCTTGCATAACAGCTGGATTGCATTTTCCCGGATCGGTTCCGGCAGAATTCCCTGCTTTAACTGTTCAACATATTGCTGCTGGACAATAGCCTGCTGTTTTTTCTTTTCAATACTGGCCAACGCTGCACGAAGCGCCTTTTCAGGCGCAGCCTTGTACCGCCCTTTCCCTTTCCTGTAGAAATACATGGGCGCCGAATGCAAACGGACCAGCAGACCTGCCGCTTCATCCGGTTTTGGATCATGTCCGAAATATTCCTTTCCCAATTCGGAATATTCGAATTCATTCTCTCCTGCGACTTCCCAGAGAAAATCAAGGTCGATTTCTTCCGCCACCTTGACAGCATCCGTCAGCAATTGCGCCGGCTCATATGAACCGAATTGGAACAGCACATCTCTCGCACGCACCTTGGTGCGCTTTCCCCCAGGCAATTCAACCTGATATGCCTCGCCGACCTGATTCAGAATATTGCCTGTTTTGAATTCGCCAGATTCTTCAAAGAATAAATTCATTCAGCACTCTACAATTCTCATCCGTATTCTGCTCCCAGACAGAATCCCCATATTTTTCAAATTTGACGTGACATGTCCTGCACATCATTTTCCAATACCGCAAAACCGGAGGACTACTTCCAGATACTGTTCGAAACCGGACAAGCCGTGATCCCCTCCCTCAATAATGATCTGTTGCGCGCCCCTGTAATGCTCTTGCATCAGGCGCCAGTCAAGCAACTCGTCACCTTTGGCCGCGAGCAGCAAATACCTTGACGGATCCGTAATGCGCTCCACACGAAAAGCATTCAATTCAGACCGGTACTTTTCCCTGAAATCAAGCCATTCTCTCACTTTCAAATCGCTTTTGTCCGGCATATCGTCCAGAATTTTTATTCTCCACGGATCAATAACCGGATTCAGCAATATGGCCCTGCAACAATACTGTTCCGCCAACCAGTTTGCATAATATCCGCCCAGCGAGGAACCAATGACGGCTATCGATTCCGGCGAATATTCCCGAAGGCAATTACCCGCTATTTCCATTGATTTGGCAGGAGATAACGGCAATTGAGGGCAAAAATAATGAAAACCGTTTTCAGCATTCCCGATTTCACGTGAAATCAGTTGCGCCTTGAAAGAAAACGGAGAAGACTGAAATCCATGCAAATATAAAATCGCACCTGTCATTTTCCGGAAAGCCTGTCGAGTATTTTCTGATGGATTCCGCCAAAACCACCGTTGCTCATAACAAGAATGTGATCTCCCGACATGGCGGACGAAACGATTTTGCCGACCAGATCATCAATATCATCCGAAACCTGCATCTTATCGCCCAATGGACTAAGTGTTTCTTCCAGATTCCACCCAAGCGCATCTTTGCCCGAACGGGCACAGTAACCGAAAACCAGATCGGCCCCGGCCAAGCTTTCCGGCAATTTCTGCTTCATGGTTCCCAGTTTCATGGTATTGGAGCGAGGTTCCAGAACGGCGAGAATACGGGTACCGCCGCCTTTTCCGATTTTTTTTCTCAATCCTGCAATCGTTGTGGCAATCGCTGTCGGATGATGAGCGAAATCATCATAAACAGAAATTCCACCCATGCTTCCCCGGCATTCCATACGTCTTTTGACATTTCTGAACCGTGAAAGCGAGGCAATCGCCTGTTCGGGGACAACACCGACATGTCTTGCCGCTGCAATGGCAGCCAGTGCATTCAGACGATTATGCTCACCGGTCAGTTCCCACCTTACCGTTCCTTGGAGACTTCCCTCAAAAAAGACATCGAAAGCATCATCACCGGCGTCAGACAACGTCCATCCCGTTCCCGCACTTCCTCCGAACCACTCCTTTTCACTCCAGCATCCCCGTTGAATGACCCTTTTCAGGGCCGGATCATGTTCATTCACAATAATGCGGCCATTTCCGGCTATCGTCCGGACCAGATGATGGAATTGTGTCTCGATGGCCGCAATATTGGGAAAAATATCGGCATGGTCGAATTCCAGATTGTTCAATATGGCCGTTTTGGGCCGGTAATGCACGAATTTGCTGCGCTTGTCAAAAAAAGCCGTGTCATACTCATCCGCTTCAATGACAAAAAAAGAAGACATGTCTTTTCCGTGCAGCCGTGCTGAAATACCGAAATTGAGCGGAACCCCGCCAATGAGAAATCCCGGAGAATAACCTGCATCTTCCAATATCCATGCCAGCATGGAAGTTGTGGTCGTTTTTCCATGCGTGCCGGCAACAGCCAGAACCCATTTGTCGTTCAGGATATGTTCACCGATCCACTGTGGTCCCGAAACATACGGAAGCCCACGATTCAGAATGGCTTCCATCAGCGGATTGCCTCTTGATACCACATTGCCGATTACATACAGGTCAGGATTCAGTCCGATCTGTTTCTCATCATAGCCATTTATCAATTCAATACCCTGTTCTTTCAGCTGGGTACTCATTGGCGGATAGACATTGGCGTCACAACCGGTTACTGTATGTCCGGCTGCCTTGGCCAACACTGCAATACCTCCCATAAAGGTTCCGCAAATACCAAGGATATGAATATGCATGGTGTTACGAATAAATATTGGAATTGAAAATCTTATCCGGCCAACTGCCGTTCCCGTCCGCTCTTAAGCAATTGAACATGACTACTTACCGCTTTAATGATATCGCCAATCTGCGGCAGGAAATCGCTATTGCCGCTGCACGCATGATAGCAGAGGAAGGATCCAGTTATGATGTCGCCAAACGAAAAGCGGCACGAATGATACTGGGCAACTCCCGGATAACCGGGGAAATTTTACCGGACAATCCGACAATCGAAAATGAAGTCAGACTTTACAACGCGCTCTTTCTCTCCGATACACAACCGGCAAGATTGTTGCACTTGCGTCATCTTTCACTCGGACTGATGAAAAAACTCGTGTCATTCAATCCTTACATTACAGGTGCTATTCTGAACGGAACCTGTGGAGAACACAGCGATATCCATTTGCAGCTTTTCACCGACAATGCAAAAGATGTCGAAATCTTCCTGTTAAATAACGGCATCGATTTCAATGTCTCCGAATCACCACAATCTCGCGGAAAACATTCCTCAAGAGAAATCATCCATTTCATCTGGCACGACGAAACAGTCCATCTTGCCGTCTATGACCCCGATGATATACGGAGACCCGACAAATTTTTCGCCCCCCATCATGAGCGCGCCAGTCTGGACGAACTGCAGCGTCTTGTCTATCAGGCCGATATGGACACGGAGAATAAATTTTAGAAATCTTCCGTTTTTTCTTGCCTCTTTTCGTTATTTGACGGCAAAATGCTGAAAATCCAGTATAAAAAGATTATTTTCTAAGTCATGGCAAAAAATATTCTTCTTCTTAACGGGCCCAATCTGAATCTGCTCGGTACACGGGAACCGAAGATTTATGGCAAAACAACACTTGAAGATGTCGTTTCGGCCATGCGCTCTATTGTAGAAGCGACAGGAGGAACATTTGCCAGTTATCAGAGCAATCACGAAGGCGACCTGATAGACCGCATCCATCAGGCACGACAGGACAAGGTTGATGTGATTGTTATCAACCCGGGCGGATTGACGCACACCAGCGTTTCACTGCGCGATGCCCTTTCCGGTGTAAATATCCCTTTTTTCGAGGTTCATATATCCAACATTCATCAACGTGAGCCCTTCCGCCGTTATTCCTACCTCTCGGAAATCGCAAAAGGTGTAATATGCGGTTTCGGAACCGATGGTTACCGGATGGCCGTTGAATTCGCTCTCAAACAATAATTTCCAATCATTTAACTGTATTTTCGCGGGATTTCTATGGATTTACGTAAATTAAAAACCCTGATTGACCTCGTCGCCGATTCCGATATCGCAGAACTGGAAGTAACGGAAGGAGAAAGCAAGGTACGCATTGCCAAAACATCTTCAGTCCAGGGACAGCCTGTCGTCATGCAGCAGCCTCAGGTTTTGCCACAACAATACATCCAGCCTGCCATGCCCATGCCTCAGGTCAATGTGGCGACACAGGTCATTGCAGCGGAAGCGGCTGCCGCGCCGGCAGAACCTGAAGGAAATGTCGTCAAATCGCCGATGGTCGGCACCTTTTACAGTGCTCCTGCACCGGGAAATCCCCCTTATGTCGAAGTCGGATCGGCTGTCAAGCAGGGCGATACGCTGTGTATCATCGAAGCGATGAAACTTCTGAATGAAATCGAGGCGGATACGTCTGGCGTCATCAAACAGATCCTCGTTGAAAACGGCGAACCGGTCGAATTTGGGCAACCTTTGTTTGTAATAGGATAAAACGGGTCTATCTGAGCCGAAACAGTTCTGTTTTACTGTCTATTTTCGATTTACCGAACAATCTGCCACATTATGTTTGAAAAAATTCTTATCGCCAATCGCGGTGAAATCGCATTGCGTATCCAACGGGCATGCCGTGAAATGGGTATCAAAACCGTTGTTGTCCATTCCGAAGCAGACAGGGAAGCCAAGTACGTCAAGCTGGCTGATGAATCCGTCTGTATCGGTCCTGCATCCTCCGCACTCAGCTACCTGAACATGCCTGCCATTATCAGTGCAGCGGAAGTGACCGATGCCGAAGCGATTCATCCCGGCTATGGTTTTCTGTCCGAAAATGCCGATTTTGCGGAAAGAGTCGAAAAGTCCGGTTTTGTATTCATTGGCCCGCGTTCGGAATCCATCAGGATCATGGGAGACAAGGTAACTGCCAAACAGGCCATGATCAAGGCCGGTCTTCCCGGTGTTCCCGGTTCGGATGGCGCACTTCCCGACAATCCCCAGGAAATCATTTCTGTCGCCCGCAAAATCGGATTTCCTGTCATCATCAAGGCAGCCGGTGGAGGCGGTGGACGTGGCATGCGTGTCGTTCATTCGGAGGCAGCCTTGCTCAACGCAGTTTCCACGACAAAATCGGAAGCACAGTCCGCTTTCGGCAATCCTGAAGTCTATATGGAAAAATTCCTTGAGAATCCCCGCCATATCGAAATCCAAGTTCTGGCAGATGATTACAAGAATGCGATCTGGCTGGGAGAACGTGACTGTTCCATGCAAAGACGGCACCAGAAGGTTATTGAGGAAGCGCCCGCTCCGGACATTCCCCGCCGGCTGATTGACAGGATCGGGGACCGTTGTGCGGAAGCCTGCCGCAAAATCGGTTATCGTGGTGCAGGAACATTCGAATTTCTTTATGAAAACGGCGAGTTCTATTTCATTGAAATGAACACCCGTATCCAGGTAGAACATCCCGTTACCGAACTGATTACAGGTCTAGATCTGGTACAGGAACAGATACGGATTGCAGCGGGGGAAAAGCTCCGCTACCGCCAACGTGACATCCGGTTGATCGGACACGCCATTGAATGCCGTATCAATGCGGAGGATCCTTTCACCTTCATACCGTCTCCCGGAAAAATCACCTCTTGGCATGCACCCGGAGGCCCAGGCATGCGTGTCGATTCCCATGTATATACCGGATATAAGGTTCCTCCCTATTATGATTCCATGATCGGCAAGATCATTGCCTACGGCTCTACCCGCGAACAGGCCATTCATCGCATGCAGGTTGCGCTGACTGAAATGGTCGTCGAAGGCATCCACACCAATCTGGACCTTCATCGTGAACTGATGCATGATCCCAGCTTTATCAAAGGCGGGACCAACATCCATTATCTGGAACAGAAACTGGCCGAAATGTTTCCGGAAAAAGAAAAATGAGCGGTTATCGCCACAGAAGGAGAATAGTGTGAGCTGGACGGAAGTTGTACTGGAAGTTGCATTCGAAGACACGAATGCATTTTCTGATGCCTTGCTGGAAACCGGAGCGCTTTCTGTTACCGTGGAAGATGCAGATGAAGGAACGCCACGGGAAAAACCGCTATTTGACGAACCGGGAGCGGATTCCAGCGAATACGCTTGGGAACGAAGCCGTGTGATCGCCCTGCTTCCCGCAAATACCGATATTGAAGAATTGCTGAAACAGGCTGCAAATGCATGCGATTTGACAGCAGTTCCGCCATATTCGTTACGCGATGTTCCCGAAGAGGACTGGGTCCGTCTCACACAGTCACAGTTCGATCCCATTCATATTGGAGACACGATATGGATTGTTCCAAGCTGGCATGAAAGTCCTTCCGCAAACGGGATCATCCTTGAATTGGATCCGGGACTCGCTTTCGGAACCGGCAGTCATCCTACAACCCGTCTGTGTCTGGAATGGCTTGAAAAAAATGCAAGGCCCAACCAGATTGTTCTCGACTACGGTTGCGGCTCGGGCATTTTGTCGATTGCGGCCGTGAAACTGGGAGCGAAAGAGGTGACCGGTGTCGATATTGACCCGCAATCAGTCATGACTGCACAGGACAATGCCAAACGAAATCATTGCGAGATGCAATGTTATCTTCCCGAAGAATTTGCTTCTCTTGCGCCCGCCCGCCAGTATGATATAGTCGTTGCCAATATACTGGCAGACCCGCTCAAGGAGCTGGTATCTGTCTTGACCAGACGTATTGCCCCCCATGGTTATATGGTATTGTCCGGCATTCTTGAAGGACAGGCTGACGACGTGATTGCAACGTATGCCCCTCATATCAATCTGTCAGTCTGGAAAAATCTTGATGGATGGGTCGCCTTGTCCGGACAACTTGATTCCTGAAAATTGCAAGTATGTCACTGGCTACGCGTTGTCCGCACTGCAAAACCGTATTTCACGTCACTGAAGAACAGCTCAGGTTGCGTTCCGGAACTGTCCGGTGCGGGATATGCCGTTATCTTTTCAACGGAACCGACAATCTGGTCGGTCGCATTACACCGGAAAACGCAGGATTTCCACCTGATCATTCCGAAACGGAGGAATTGTCTTCCCCGGAAAACACTGGTACCGACTCCGGAAAAGCATTTCCTCCCGATGAGGCTCTCAAGGAAGCATTCAACAAGCAACTTCAGACCATCAGTCTGGATCTGGACGATTTTACGGCAGACAAGGTTCCTTCAGCCGGTGCAGGATCGCCTGTTTCACCATCGGAAAAGGCTTCTTCCCCGTCAAACGAAATCCGGCGCCAACCGGAAACTGAAAGTGTTCCTGTAAAAAACCGGTCCGGCATATATCCGGAAAAGGTGGAGGGACAAACCGATGCACCGCCGACATTACCGGCAGAGCCCGCCCGGCCAGGCAGTTTCGCGCATTCATCCGATACCATTTCCGGCGATCTGGACAGGATCATTCAGCAAAAGAAAAAAAAATCCCGTATTTCACTATTATTCTGGTCAACAGGTACCATTTTACTGTTCATTGTACTATGCGGACAGATTCTTTACCGGTATTCGGAACGCATTGTTTTATGGTGGCCGCCATCGGAAGGGCTGGTCAGTTCGGCTTGCGAAATTCTGGCATGTCCCGTCAATACACCGATGCAACCCTCCCCGCCGTTCCACATTGAATACGGCAATCTGACGGCAACGGAAAATTCGCCACATCGGTTTACCCAGCAAATCGCCATTACAAATCATGACTCATTGCCCCAGCCGTTCCCGTCACTTGCAATGGAAATAACGGATGCAGAACACCATCTGCTTTCGCGCAGGATTCTTGAACCGGAAGAATATCTTCCGGAACAATCCGGAACTGCCCGAGAGCTCGCTCCTGGAGAAACAGCCAGTTTCCGGCTTGGCATCGAATATCCACATGATACGGCCATCAACAGCCGGGTCATTCTTTATCATTAATCACATCCATATTTGAACATGACTTCCTTAATTTGCGGATCTATGGCATACGATACACTTATGTCGTTTCCTGAACGGTTTTCGGAATCCATACTGGCGGACCAGTTGCATAACATCAATGTCTGTTTTCTTGTCCCGAACATGAAAAGAGAATTCGGTGGATGCGCAGGAAACATTGCCTACAATCTGAAACTGCTGGGCGGCACACCTCTCATTATGGCAACTGTCGGCATGGATGGTGCCCCTTATCTGGAAAGACTGGCCGAACTGGATATCTCACGCCGTCATATCCGCACCATCAAAACAGCCTATACTGCCCAAGCTTTCATTACAACGGACAAAAACAATAACCAGATCACAGCTTTCCATCCGGGAGCCATGGCTTTGTCTCATGAAAACCGCGTCGAAAATACAGCAGATGAAAATATCCGGCTCGCCATTGTCGCACCGGATGGCCGTGACGGAATGATCCAGCATGCCAATGATTGCGCGAAACTCGGTATTCCCTTCATATTTGACCCCGGTCAACAGTTACCCATGTTCAGTCGCAATGAGCTGAGACGGTTTATCGAGCTGGCGACTTATGTGGCCGTCAATGAATATGAAAACGAGATGCTCTCCCAGCTAAGCGGCTGGACAACAGCCGAAATCGCATCACATGTGGAAGCATTCATCGTTACATGTGCCGAACGCGGTGCCGTTATTTATCAGAATGGCAAAAAGGTAAACATTCCCTCTGTCAGGGCCGCCAAGGAAGCCGATCCAACCGGATGCGGCGACGCTTTCCGTGCAGGACTGATTTATGGTCTGACCAACGACATGGACATGGAAACATGCGGGCGTCTGGGAAGTCTGATGGGAGCGATCAAGATTGAATATTCCGGTCCGCAAAACCATAAACTGACATCCAGAGAAATTGCGGACCGTTTCGAAAAGGAATTCGGTTATCGCTACCGGAAACAGTAACGACTTCAGGCGCGCTTGGTGACAAGCGCGCCTGAACAATTTATGAACCGGGATATTCTCAGGCAGCGGCAGACATCGCTTTCAAAGCGGCTGCCAGACGGCTCTTGTGACGAGCGGCCTTGTTTTTGTGAATACGCTTTTTGTCAGCGATCCGGTCAATGGTCGAAACAGTCTTTACGAATACGGAAGCTGCCACTTCCTTGTCACCTGCGGCAATTGCCTTTTTCGCAGACTTGATTGCCGTACGCAACGCAGAACGCTGGCTGGAATTGTGTGCATTCAGTTTTACTGCCTGACGAGCGCGCTTGCGCGCCTGAGCTGTATTAGCCATAAAATTTCCTAAAAACCTGTTGATTGTTTGTTTACGATGCTAACTCGCAAGACAAAATTTGTTTAGCCTTTTATTTTATAGGATACAAAACCTTGTGACAATGCCTATTGCGCACTTACCCGGTTCAGACCGGGAAAAAACCGGAGGAAAAATAGCGGTCCCCTCTGTCGGCAATCATGAAAACGATTGTTGCATTATTCACTCTTTCCGACAAACCCAGTGCCACCTCACAGGCATATGCCGATGAGAACCCACAAAAAATTCCTTCGTCGGACGCCAGTTTCCGCGCACGACACTCCGCACATGCCTGACTCACAGTCTCACCGTGGGAAGGATGAGACCTTGGCAGGAGGTACGGTGCAATCAAAGTAAAACCGTTTTACGAAGCACTTTGGTACAGGCTCGCAGGTTCATTTCAGAACATCATCCTGTGGTGATCCCAAACCGGGACTTTTGCAGAGTGGCAGAAAAAA
>CAZRQR010000025.1:0-18390 GCA_964602435.1 uncultured Oxalobacter sp. | reverse complement strand
GTCAGTCGCGAAATAGGGTGTGATGATGGTAGCCGGGTGACAGCCCCTCGAAGATGGCAACGGCTGTCTTGCGGGTTTGTTGGTCTTTGTCTGCAATGAGGAAATACTGTTGTGGTGAGGGACAGGTGTTTTCTGGCAAGAGTCCCTGTTTTGTCAGAACGGGCTTAAGTGCTGTCCACTGTGCCTTGACCAGTGCCTTGCCGCGACGGGTAAATTTTCCGGGTTTGACTGACATGCCGGCCAAGGTTTGTTTGCCCACTGATTCAGGGTCGCTGTGGTCTGTGTCGGTGAACGGACACCGTGGCGGCTGAAAATGACGGTACGTATCAAACGTTCTTCCTGCACTGGTGATGTGGTGGCATGAGTGAATGATACGGATGTCAGGAATGTAAACAGGAGCACTGCAATCAGTCGGAAAAGCGGTTTCATGATATGCCTGTGTTATGGAGTGGATTACGGGTCATTTTGCAGGTTACAGGACGGGAATATCTTGTTTCGGGATAAAAATCGAAGTTGTGATACAAGTCATTTTTCAGGGAACTGTAATGCGGATGAAGCGGCGCTGTTCCCTGACCGATTCCAGTCTGGTATAACATTATTCTTTTCATTCTTCGTTTTCAGCTTGCACGGATGAATCCTTCTGCATCGGCAGCACGGGGATATTTGCTGGCTTTGCTGGCAACCGTTTTGTGGAGTACTGTTTTTCCTCTGGTTCGTATTTTGCCCGCAAGCCTGTCGTCGGTCGAACTGGCATTCTGGCGCTGGCTTGTCACGTTTTTATGCATGGCGCCTTTCGGGCTGGGAGCTGTCAGAAGTCACTGGCTGCTGGTGTTGCAGAACTGGAAATGGATGGTACCTGCCGGCGTACTGGGATTTTCGATATACAGCATTCTGATGTTTGAGGCAGGACATACGACAGATGCCACCAATCTGTCGCTGATTGCAGCGACCGCGCCTGTTTTCATGGCGTTTTTTGCCTGTTTGTTTCTGTCGGAAAGACTTGCGCCGCTTCAGTTATGTGGGTTGGCTGTGGCTGTTTTCGGTGTGATCGTGCTGGTTCTTCATGGAGATTTTCATCGTCTGGCCGATCTGTCATTTACCGTGGGCGACGTCTGGATGCTGCTGGCCGCTTCGCTTTTTGCCGTGTACAGTATCCTTGTGCGGCGGAGACCGGCAACCATGCCACAGAAGGCATTCATGCTGGCTATGCTGGCATATGGTCTGCTGGCACTTTCACCGTTGATGGCTTTTGAAGTGACGAGGCCAGATTATTCGCTTCCCGATATGTCGACGTTTCTGGTTATTGTCTATATTGCGGTCATTCCGACATTGATCGGTTACCTGTTGTGGAACCGTTCGGTAGAATGTATCGGCGCTGCCCGTGCAGGGATTGTGTACTACAGCATCCCGTTTTTCAGCAGTCTGGAAGCCGTCATTTTTCTGCATGAAACCATATCGTTTTCCCAAATGACAGGTGGTGCGCTGATTGTCGGAGGTATTCTGCTGTCTTCATGGAACATTCTGAAATTGCTCTGGCGTTCCTGACATGGATTTCTGACATGATCGGGCCGCTTTCGATGCAACGTGATCCGAATACCGTGTCGGGCATGAAAAAACGTTTTTGCGGAATTCGGGAGAATCAGGCAAGAATAAGGTATTTTCATGACTGTCTGTCATTTTCACAAGAGCCTATAGTACGGGTTATCGGATTATTCCGGAGTCATCATTTTCTGTAAATGAATGGAGCTTGAAATGGCAAAAAATCTGATTGCGTATTATTCCCGTGCCGGCAACAATTATCTGGGAGGACACATTGTTGATCTGGAAGAAGGCAATACACAGGTCATTGCGGGAAAAATCCGGAAACTGGCGGGAGGTGACCTGTTTCGGATTGAACCGGTGAAGTCTTATCCGGACGACTATGATGAGGTTGTTGAACTGGCAAAGGATGAACTGGGGAAAAATGCACGTCCCGAGCTGAAAAGTACGGTCAGGAATATTCATGATTACGATACGATTTTTCTCGGGTATCCGATATGGTGGGGTGTGATGCCGATGCCGGTTCTGACTTTTCTGGAATCCTTGGATTTCTCGGGAAAAACGATAATTCCGTTCTGTACGCATGAAGGCAGCGGGTTTGGCATGAGTGAACGGTATATCCGGCAGTCCTGTCCGGGAGCGAAAATCCTGTCCGGTCTGGCCATCAGAGGAGAAAAACGGGATCAGGCCGATGCCGAAATCGGGAAATGGTTGAAATCGCTGGATTTGCTTGCCTGAAAATTATGGACTTTTGAACCGTTCGGCAGCGGTTTTGACGGAAAAACAGGCATGGTCGGAACCGTGGGGATATAACTCGTCCAGAAAATTCTTTTCATCAGCAAGTTTTTCTTCGGCGATTTCTTTCCACCAGTGACGGTTCGTGCCGGTTGTACCGTCGTGCCAGCGATAACCCCGGGTTTTCAGTGCATCCTTGGCTTCGAATGGTGCCCCGAATGCCTGTACCATCACGGTTTTTTTGCATGCCTGTGCGAGCAGATCGGCAAACGCATGGTTCTGGATGTGTAGCAGCCATGCCAGTGCCAGACAGTCGAGGGACGCACGGTGTGCCTCGTAAAAATATCCTGATCTGAGCAACAGGTCTTCCAGTTTCAGGCTTTTGAAACCAAAGCGGTTCCAGTTGATACCGGTGAGTGAACAGGCCCATTTTTTTTCTTCGAACCCCCTGAAGCGTTTTTCAAAAAAAGGCCGGTCGAAAGAAGCGTTGTGAGCCACGATCAGGGAAACGTCTTTCATATATTCCGATACCATTTTCTCATCTATATGCTGCCCTCTCACTTTTTCATCTGTGATGCCGGTCAGTTCAGTGATGAAAGGTGGAATCGGTACCCCCGGATCTTCATAAGCGCTGACAACACGGTCAATGGAAACAAGTCGTTGTTCCGATGGTGAAAACGTGGCCTTGACCAGTCCCAATTCGATAATGACATCTGTATCGGCAGACAACCCGGTCGTTTCCGTATCCAGAAAAACGATGGCGGTTTCGTCTCCGACGGTATCGCACAGGCTGAAAGGCAGATCCGAACCCGGTCTGGTGATGGGAATGCGTTCCAGAAGGCGGAAATCGTCTGTTTTAGCCAGTAGTCGGTTCAGGCGTTTCCTGAGCGTCTGCATTCTGTCTGCCGGCGGGACGGCATGATGTTCTGTTTCTGAGAGGTCGAAAAGGTCAGGTTGCCGTGTCGGGAACAGATCGCCATTCATGAATCGAGTCGTTTCAGGTTTTCAATAGCACTAATAATACCGCGAGTTGTCTTTTCTGACGACAGAAAAACCGTTTCCGGCGATTCGGGTATGACATGTCAGCCGTTTGTCTCTGTGCCTTGTACATGATTTTTTCGGCCTGTCTTCTTTCCATCCAGAGTTGCCAGGCGTTGAACAGGTTCTGCCAGACAATATAGGCACTGGCTCTGACAGCGACTATGGGCGTCAGGTATGTCTGGGACAGCCAGGCTGCCAGAATGGCGTTTTTCTGGCCGAGTGCCTGCCCTCCGATAATGCGCTGTCCATAAAATGTGTCTAGCCAGATGGCAGCCCATTTGTCGGTGGGTTCATTGACCAGTGCATTGACTTCTGGCAATAACGATCATAAGCGTCAACCACAGAGGTAAAAAGCGGCCTCTTGCCATTTTGCCAGTGTTTTTCCGACAGACGGCAAGAAGCGTTTCAGAAACAGGGCCAATATGAATGGCAGAACGGGAAGAGGAAAGACTTTCTGCAAGATGATAAGAAAGGCATCCATGAAACCGATACCGCCGCTCATGTGATGGATGAATGGAAAAAACAGTGGTGCGGCGATTGCTGTGGCCAGATTGGAAAGGACCATGTAACTGGTGAGGCTGGCAGCACTCTCTGTGATTTTCAGAAGGCACGGATATACCTGTTGTTTTCAGAAAGTGTAATACTTTGCAATCTATATAAAAAATACTTTTTTGTTTTCGATTTATATATTTTGTATATATAAAAAAGGGTATCTGGCCGTCAGAAAACAATCATGGCGGCGAAAGGATCATGTCGCTGCAAATCAGTGCAAACCCTTGTACTGACAGGGGGGATGTGCTCCGGAAGGACAGGATATGGCCAGTGTGTGCTGTGCTGACAGGCAGTTTCATTCGCCGGAACAGCTAGTATGACAGTAATGATGTTCCGGAGGCTGAACGGAAAACCATTGAAGAAGTAGCTTGTCAGGGAATGATGTTCCGGCTTCTCAGAAGAGTGATGAAGCCGTTCCAGTCGCTGTATTTTATCCAGTCCTCGTAATGGAACATGTGTTCGTAGGATTTGCGGGGACCTGCTTGGCTGGCATATTCTGGAAGCATTTTCGTGATTTTGGTATGGGCGATGTTCGCCGGTAGCGGATGATGCCGCCTGAGTTTTTCACGATAACGGGGTTTATAGTAAACACCGAAATAAAACAGATTCTCCTTCTTGAGCCGCTTTCTGAAGACGGATGTGACGAAACGACTGGTCATTTTGTGGTGGCGATGCCCATATTCCCCCCGGGGATTGTGAGTGACGATGGATTGCCAGTTTTTCGCTGTCATGATGATTTCAAGGGCAGCCCTGATATCGGTTCCGGCCGTTTTCCAGCGATCCTGTTTCTGTTGCCGGTCAAGATCGGGAAAACCCAGTTTCAGATATTGGGCCTGGCAGATGGCCATGGCGTTTTTCAGTTCCTCATCCCTGACGGGATCCGTACCTGCAGTAACGCATACGACTAGATACCGACCCATGTCCTGCAAAAGGTGCCCTCCTCCCCAGATGGTTTCATCATCCGGATGGGCGACGATCATCAGTTTTTCCGCCTTGTCGAAGTCAACGGTATCGAGCAGTTTTGCAACAGGCTCTTCGAGCTGTTTTGTACGCAATTCGTCTTTTTTGTCTTGTGCATGCCTCCGAATGGCAAGGAGGATCAGAATGAAGCCTGACAGCAGGATGACAATTGCAGCCGTTATGATCATTGTTCTTGCAGGACAGGAATATCGGGCAGCCACTGGAAATCCATTTGCCGCCAGAGGCTGTTCAGGCGTCTCATGGCTTCGTCAGGTTTCATGGCGGCGTAATCAGGCGGATCCATTACATCCGGATTCATTCCTGAAGCCATGAGTTCGACAGAATAACACTGGTTCCGGTGAACGGTACGATATGCCGAAACGGTAATGGACTTGTTCATGCCGGCATCGCCGCCAGTGAAATAAGTATAAATATTGTTTCTATGCCTGAATATTTTGAGGCTGCCCTGTTCGGCATTCCGTGGCAGATTGCGGCATTCTCTGACTGTTTCGGGATCGTCGCTGACCCCGATCCGGATTTCAGCAATCGTCGTTTTCTGCGGAGTGACCGGCAAAGCCAGCGAAACCAGAGGCCGTCCCTTTTCCTTGTCGCTGAACCAGCTCCAGCTCCCGTTTTCAAGATAACCGGGTTCAAATTGTCTGGATGCCTTGAGATGGGATGGATAGACGAAACGGAAACCGTAAGTATTGTCGACCCAAGTATTGATCTGGCGTGGCGTTTCCATAATCCGTTTGCGCAACAGATTGACGTCGATAACGTCACTGTTCTTGCGGCATTCTGAAGGTACATCGGCCGGATTGATTGGCGGTTCTGTTGTTTCGGCCTGTATCTGGCCCGCTGACAGTGTCAGCATGCAGATGAATGAAATGTTGGCAATATCGCGTTTATGCATGATATCTCTGTTCGCTGGCAACCCGGTTAAAAAGACTGATGTCGTAAACTTTCGGTTTTCGTAATGTTTGCTGTAAATGACGCAGCACGGTCTGTTGCCGGGTTCTGCTGGCATTCGAAAGTGAAATAGTGCCAGTTGGTTCTTTTACGGAACTGTCCGGTTCCGGACAGCCGTTTGTTGCCCTGCAATTTCAGACCGTCGTTTTCTCTGTTGCCGAGAAATACCCTGTCAGTCTGAGGGTACTGTTTTCTGGAGTACTGGAGAGCAGTCGGACGACACATGGCTTCCGACACTTTTTTGGCGTCACGCCATTCCATTGCCATTTTATATCCTTTTCCGGAGTCCAGTCTGGAAAAGGCGTTCCGGATAACATGCTGCTGTTTCGGTGAGAGTTCGCTCCTGTTTTCCGGTGATGCGGCGATATCGTCGGTGGATACGGAAGTCAGAGCCAACAACGGGGTGGCAATACCGAAAAGTGTTCCTGAGAAAATATTGGTTGACATGCCACAGTCTCCATAAAGCACAAAAACAGCTATTACCAGACGTCCGTTTTTTATGTCAATGCCGATTTTTCCAATAGTAGCAGGTAATGGCGGATTTGCTAAATGCCTGCCATCAGTTCCATCGTGTTTTGACGGGTGTTTTTTGGGAAATCACTGCCAGGAAACCGGATTCCAGTTCAGACCGGCCCTGGCTGCACCATAGCCGACTGAAGCGCCGAATTTTTTCAGAACACGGTCAGCCAGTTTTTCCTGTTCGGTGTAATCGACGATTTCCGGCGATTTGATGACGTCGCGGGCAACGCTTTCTACCGTTCCCAGTTCATCGGCCAATCCGAGCCTGATCGCTTCGGGACCCAGAAAAACCAGGCCACTGTATATTTCGCTGTTTTCTTTCAGACGGTCTCCCCGTCCTGTGCGGACAGCTTCGATAAACTGCTGGTGGATCTGGTTCAGCATGGACTGGGCATATTGGATTTGTTGCGGAGTCTGTGTGCTGAACGGATCAAGAAATCCCTTGTATTCGCCGGCAGTCAGCAAACGACGTTCGATACCCAGTTTGTCCATCAGGCCGGTTACACCGAATCCGTTAATCATCACACCGATCGAACCGACAATGCTGGCTTTGTCCACATAGATCCTGTCGGCCGCCGCAGCGATATAGTAGCCACCGGATGCACACAGTTCTTCTGCGACGACATAAAGCGGTTTGTCAGGATAGGTTTTGCGAAGACGCCGGATTTCGTCATAAATCATGCCGGCTTGTACGGGACTGCCTCCCGGGCTGTTGATTTTCAGAATGACACCGGTCGTCATGGGTTCTTCATAAGCCTTGTTCAGCGCCTTTATGATATTCGATGCAGAGGCGTTTCCTGATGCTTCGATGGTTCCTCTGATTTCGATCAGCGCCGTGTGCGGCTGTACCTGCGCGCCGTCTCCTTCGGTAAAGGAAAGGTTCCTGATCGAGAAAACAATGAATATGACCAGCAAAATAGTCACCAGTTTGAAAAATATTCCCCAGCGGCGACGGTTGCGCTGTTCTTTCAGGGTTTGAAACATCAGTTTTTCCAGAACGTCGCGTTCCCAGCCGTTTTCATTCATGACAGTCCCGTTTCATGTTGGTTTATGCGTTTTCGTTCAGCCAGTTGTGCAAATCTGTAACCGAACTGGCGGCGTATATCGGATGCAGCCGTTGCAATTCGGCAGCGGAATGCGCACCGTACTGCACGGCGATTGCGGCGGCCCCGGCATTGTTCGCCATTTGCAGGTCATGTGTCGTATCGCCGATCATGACAGTACGGCTCATGGGTTCGCCAAGTTGTCCGGTCAATTCCAGCAGCATGGCCGGATGCGGTTTCGACCATGTTTCGTCTGCTGTGCGGCTGGCGTCGAAATATCCTTGCAAGCCGGCTTCGTCAATGGCACGGTTTAGTCCCGCCCTGCTCTTGCCTGTTGCCACAGCAAGAAGATAGTCCTGTTTTTTCAGATCGTCCAGCATGGCCTTCACGCCATCGAACAGCGTGGTTTTCAGACTGTTTGCCAGAAAATGGATGCGGTACCGGTCAACCAGTTTCAGGTAATATTCCGGCGCCAGATCAGGCAGAACCGTTTCCAGTGCCTCCTTGAGGCCCAGACCGATGACATGAGCCGCCTTTTCCTTTGCCGGCATCGGCAGTCCCAGATCAAGTGCGGAATCCTGGAGACTTTTGACAATGGCTGCCGTACTGTCCATCAGGGTACCGTCCCAATCGAAGACGATCAGATTGAATTTCTGTTTTGTCATGTCAGTCGTTCAATAGCGCCAGTCCGGTTTTTCGGTTGCCGGTCATGGCTCATTTGTCAAATATGAATTTTACCGTAATTTTTTCACTGTTTTTTGCCGTTTCCGGATTCGAGCGTTTTCAGATAACCGGCACATTCATCAGGTAGCGGTGCTGTAATCGTAATCTGTTTTCCTGTTTCAGGATGGATGAATGTGATTTTGCAGGCATGCAGGAACATACGTTTCAGGGCATCTTCTCCCCTTTTGCCTTTTTGCAGTTGTCTGTTCAGTTCGTAATCGCCATATTTTTCATCCCCGGCGATGGCGAATCCGGACGAGGCCAGATGAACGCGGATCTGGTGTGTCCGTCCCGTTTTCAGTTCCGCTTCCAGCAAAGTGAAATCGGAATAGTGTTTCAGTACATTGAAAATCGTATGGGATGCCTGTCCTGCCGCATCAACCCGTACACGTCGTTCACCGTCGGCAGTATGGTATTTCTGCAGTGGCAGCCTGACATGCTGTCTCCGATTTTTCCAGTCGCCGTGTACCAGTGCCTGGTAACGTTTGTCGATGGACCCCTCACGGATCTGTTCATGCAGCCGTGTCAGGGCAGAACGCTTTTTGGCCAGTACGAGGATACCGGATGTTTCCTTGTCGAGCCGGTGAACGAGTTCCAGAAATTTCGCATCCGGCCGCATGGCACGCAGTTGCTCGATGACACCGAAAGAAACGCCGGATCCCCCATGGACAGCGACACCGGCCGGTTTATTGATGACCAGAATGCTGTCATCTTCGTACAGAATATCGAAATGGGCGTTCGGTATGCGTTTTCCTTCACGTTCGGCTGTCTTGACTGGCGGAATGCGGATGATGTCTCCGGTTTGCAGACGGTATGTCTGGTCAATCCGCTTTTTGTTGACACGCACTTCCCCTGAACGGAGTACGCGATAGACATGGCTTTTCGGAACACCCTTGAATGTTCTGAACAGATAATTGTCGATACGCTGCCCGTCTTCGTTTTCCGTCACGGTAACAAGCCGGACCTGTTTCATTTGCGAAAAGTCACCAGTATCGACCTGTTTTTTAACGTTTTTGCCGGTGTTGCCTCTATGAGTCGGGGTCATTTATCTATATAATCCTGAATTGGCCGGCTGTTTCCGGTCTGTCTGTGTACATAAAAAGAATCATTCTACACAGTTGCGGTATCCATTGGCCCTGTTTGAAACAAATTCAATGGAAAAGATGTGTACGCGCCATTTCGGTACGGATCTAGGCTAGTGCCGCAGCACCAGCCGGACGGAATGCCGAAATGAGGATTTTGCGTCCGGATACAAAGGATTTGAAGAACAAGCAGAAACGGTTTGCTGCTTGTATTGTGGTGCGTTTGGTAACCGAAAGATTTTAATGTCGTTTGGCTCTGATTTGCTGTTTTCATCGCATTGGTTTGTTTATTGAATGAAATGCATATTGCAGGCGTAATCGCTAACCTTGAAATTGATCGTCCCCATTCCCGTTTGCCTGGCGAACCGGACGGCTTTGGCCGTTTTCGCCTTCACGATGCCCGTCCTCCATCCTGTCATTTCCTTGCGTACACCCGATTGATTGATGATGTCGCTTTTTAGGCGACCCGGTTAAGAATATTGGCCTTTGGGGGCCACGGAGTGTATTTATGAAACGTATGTTGTTCAACGCAACGCAGCAGGAAGAGTTGCGCGTTGCGATTGTCGACGGACAGAAACTGATCGATATCGATATCGAATCGAATGCCCGTGAATTGCATAAATCCAATATTTACAAGGCTGTCATTACGCGGATCGAACCTTCCCTTGAAGCCTGTTTCGTCAACTATGGCGAAGACCGTCACGGTTTTCTGCCTTTCAAGGAAGTGGCACGTTCCCTGTTCAGAGAAGGAGTGGATGTCCGCAATGCCACGATCAAGGATGCCCTGACGGAAGGTCAGGAAATCATGGTACAGGTCGAAAAGGAAGAACGTGGCAACAAGGGAGCTGCCCTGACCACGTTCATTTCGCTGGCAGGACGCTATCTAGTGCTCATGCCGAACAATCCGCGTGGCGGTGGCGTTTCGCGGCGTGTCGAAGGCGAGGAACGCCAGGAATTGCGTGAAACGATGGACAAGCTGGACGTGCCGCCGGGCATGTCGATCATTGCCCGTACCGCCGGTATCGGCCGTACGGTCGAGGAATTGCAGTGGGACCTGAATTATCTGCTGCAGCTGTGGAATGCCATCGAAAGCGCCGGTTCTTCCGCTCCGGGGGCTTTTCTGATCTATCATGAATCATCTCTGGTCATTCGTGCCATCCGCGATTATTTCCAGCCGGATATCGGCGAAATCCTGATCGATACGGATGAAATCTACGAACAGGCACGCCAGTTCATGAGTTATGTCATGCCGGATATGGCCAACCGGGTCAAACGGTATCGTGACGGTGTGCCGCTTTTCTCGCGTTTCCAGATCGAGCACCAGATCGAATCGGCCTATTCGCGCGTTGTATCCCTGCCTTCCGGCGGGTCCATCGTGATCGACCATACCGAAGCGCTGGTCGCCATTGACGTCAACTCGGCCCGTTCCACCCGCGGAACGGATATTGAAACGACTGCATTCACGACCAACTGCGAAGCGGCCGAGGAAGTCGCACGCCAGCTGCGTCTGCGCGATCTGGGCGGGCTGATCGTGATCGACTTTATCGACATGGAATCGCCGAAAAACAGACGCGAGATCGAAGCCCGTCTGAAAGAAGCGTTGCATTATGACCGTGCACGTGTCCAGATGGACAAAATCACCCGTTTCGGTCTGATGGAACTGTCACGCCAGCGGCTGCGCCCTTCCCTGTCCGAAGGAAGTCACATCACTTGTCCGCGTTGTAACGGGACCGGACATATTCGCGATACGGAATCATCCGCCCTTCAGGTTCTTCGGATTATCGAGGAAGAGTCCATGAAGGAAAGTTCGGCAGTCATTCATGTCCAGATTCCGATCGATGTCGCTGCATTTCTGCTGAATGAAAAACGCGGCGAGATCATGAAAATCGAATCGCGTCACAAGGTCAAGATCGTGCTGATACCGAACAAGTATCTCGAAACGCCACATTACAGGCTGGAACGTATCAAGCATGATGATCCGCGTCTGGAAGAACCGGAAGTCAGTTATAAACTGGCGGAACAGCCCGATATCGATATGAGTTTTTCCAAACGCCAGAAGGAACCGCTCAAGCCGCCTCAGGAAGCGATGGTCAAGAATATTCCGGAAGGCATGCCTGCCCCGGTAGTCAACCATTCTCCGGCTCCAGTTGCGACGGAAAAAGGATTTTTCGACCGTCTGCTGAACTTTTTCGGCATCGGCAAGGCAGAATCGCCGGAAGAACCGGCCGAAAAACAGCCAGCCAGAAACGGACGGAAAAGCAAAAACGGAGAGCGTTCGCGGAATCGTGGACGGCGTACCGAATCCCGTGAGGAAAAGAACAGGACGGCACAGGCAGCTGCCGTTTCGCAGGAACATGATGAAGCTGTTGCCGCAGTACCGAAAAACGGTCGCCAGCGCAGGGTACGAAGTGAAAAAGGTGAACGCCAGCGTGAGGACCGCAAGCAATCGAGAAATGATGAAAATATCATGAAGCCGGATATGCCGGCGGTAGCAGCAACAGAGATCAAACCGGAAGTGACAGCACTGGTTCCGGTATCGGAGGCGGTTCAGATTGTTTCCGCAGAGACGGATATTGCTGCGGAAGTGCCCGTACAGGATCGTGTAGCCGGTACCGAGGAAGAAACGCGCCGTCGTCGCCGTCGCGGAGGTCGTGGTCGCGGCCGTCGGGATATTGGTGCGGAAACGCAGGCCGAGCAGTCCGGAAATACGATTGAGGACAATGTCGTGCCGGATTCGGAAGATCGGAATGTGGAAGTATCCGGTGTATCCGAAGAAAACAGGAAACCTGATATGGCGGATGTTGTTCCGGAGAATCCGGAAGAGGATTCTGCGTCTCATCGTCGTGAAAACCGGCGTCTCCATACGAGGCGTCGTCGTGCTTCACCGGAAAATGCGACTGCAACGGCTGTGCAGGATGATGGAACCGCTGTAGAAAAAGCGGATGAAGTCATTGTCGAGGTTTCTCCTGTACCGGTTGTTTCCGAAATCGACACAACACCTGAAAAAGTTGTCCTAGAAGCGGTTGTAACGGAAGTGCAGCCTGTTGTCTTTGAAGCCGGACGATCTGCGGGAGAGCAGCTTGTCGAGGAAGTGAAACCGGATGATATTGTCGGTGCGGCTGATCGTGCGGCAGAGCCTGTGGCAGAATCTGTTAAAGAAAGTGATTCGGCCGATGTTCAGGCCGCTTCGGAAAAGATGGCCGAAATGGCCGGAGCGGGTGCGGATAATGTATTGTTTGCGCCAGTCGCAACGACTGATCCGGCGTCCGAACTGGAACGGATTCTGGCGGAGGCTGGCTTGACGATGGCTGCCACCGACCCCGAAAAAATGAAAAGAGTCTCGGAAAGCCAGACGCAAACCGAGACGAAACCGGTTCACCGACCTGTTCGCAGAAGAAAAGCGCCGGTTGTCGTTGATGAAGGGCCGCTGATTCAGGTGGATACCAGAAAGGAATGACACCGTATTGGCAGGATGAAAAAACCGCGTTTTCACGCGGTTTTTTCATGAATTTCGGACAGATCATTCGTGAAACGGCAGTATTTCCATGAAAACAGCCGTTTCACGAATTGGGCAAAACGGTGAAATTTGTTGATTGTTTTTCTGGCGACCATTTGCATTCGCATGCTTTTTATCAGCGATATCATGGTGGAAATCCTGCCCTTCCCTGGTCTGGCAGCGTAAATGCCGGTATCCGGGGGAAGTGGGATGGAATAAGTGAGTACTGTTTCGCTTGTGATCGGGGGCAGACTCCTGACAGGTGTCCCTGAAAGAAGCCTGCATATATTGCGGGCCGATGTTCCGTTTATCCGGTAAGCCGTTATATTTGTTGTGCAATATTCCTTTTCCGGCATCGACATGCCGTATTTTTCCGGTGCGTTTTTTTGTCACGGACGGGTGTGTTCCGGATTCACGGGATATCTGGGGAAAAGCGGTATCTGCTGTGTAGCCGTGTACCGGAACGGGAGTCATGAAACAAATTCCGGTTCGTGGTATCTTTACCGTTTGTGCTGTGTTGCCGATCGTTTTTGCCAATGCCCTATCCGATTTATCCACTGTTGCGGCAAGAAGAGATGAAACGAATGATTCATTCTTCCTCTGAGTTTCACGATACGGGTATTCTTGTGCGGGACAAACTGGAGCGTCCCTTGAGGGATTTGCGCATTTCAGTAACTGATCGCTGCAATTTCCGTTGCGTTTACTGCATGCCGAAACAGGTGTTCGGCAAGGATTTCCGTTTCATTCCACATTCTGACATGCTTTCCTTTGAGGAAATCACGCGGGTAGCGCGTCTTTTCGTGTCGATGGGCGTGGAGAAAATCCGCCTGACCGGAGGAGAACCGCTCTTGCGCCGGCATGTCGAGAGACTGGTCGGGCAACTGTCGGAACTGAAAACACCGGATGGCCGGCCTGTCGATGTGACGCTCACGACCAACGGTTCCCTGCTTGCCAAAAAGGCCAAGACACTTTTCGATGCTGGTTTGCAACGTATTACAGTGTCACTGGATGCATTGGACGATGCGGTTTTCATGAAAATGAACGATGTCGGTTTTCAGGTTCGTGATGTACTGCATGGTATAGAAACGGCGCTGTCTGCCGGTTTTTCTCCCGTCAAGGTCAATACGGTTGTTAAGAAGGGAATGAATGAAAGCCAGGTACTTCCACTGGCCCGTCATTTCAGGAATACGCCCGTCATTGTCAGGTTTATCGAATATATGGATGTCGGTACATCGAATGACTGGACTGGTCGGGAAATCGTTCCGGCGAAAGAGCTGATCCGGATGATTGACGATGAAATGCCGCTGGAACCACTGGAAAGGCATTATCGTGGTGAAACGGCCGAGCGCTGGCGCTATTGTGACGGTAGCGGTGAAATCGGGGTCATTGCCAGTGTGACGCAAGCCTTCTGTCGTGACTGTACCCGGCTTCGTCTGTCGACGGAGGGCAGACTGTACAAGTGCCTTTTCGCAACTGAAGGTTTTGATGTGAGGTCCATGTTAAGAAGCGGCTTTTCCGGGAGGGAAATCACTTCGGCAATAGCGGCATATTGGCAAAACAGGGATAACCGGTATTCCGAATTGCGCGGAAGTGATACTGTTTCGGGTATTTATGGCCGGAAGATCGAAATGTCCTATATTGGAGGGTAAATATGGTCTGGATGTTTTCGGGCTTGACAGATATTCCTGATTCGTGTCTTTATGACGATGTGACCGGAGTCATTCTTGCCGGAGGTCAGGGAAAACGGATGGGGATGGCGGATAAGGGGTTGCAGCTTTTGAATGGCAAGCCTATGGTGGAACATGTCATCAGGCGATTGAGACCACAGGTCAGTACCCTGATGATCAGTGCCAACCGGAATCAGGAAGCCTATTCGGCATACGGTTATCCCGTGTATGCTGACGAGCCGGCGACTTTTTCCGGCCCTCTGGCCGGTTTTCTGACAGGACTTCGTCATTGTGAAACGCTGTATCTGGTAACGGCACCTTGCGATGCCCCATTTCTGTCCGTGCGTCTGGTTGAGGAATTGCATCGTTCGCTCAATGAAAAACAGGCCGATCTTGCGGTTGCGGTCTCGCGGATCGATGAATACTGTCAGGTACAGCCTGTTTTCTGCCTGATGAAAGCTTCTCTTGCACCACACCTTGAAAACTACCTGAAAAACAGCGGACACAAGATCGATGAGTGGTATGCTACCCTGAAAGTTGCCACTGCATATTTTGACGATTTGCAGGCTTTCGAAAACGTCAATACACTGGACGAACTGGAAAAATTGCAGGATATGACTGGTATTGAAACCGGACGGTAATTCATGAATGACAGTATCTCGACAATAGAGGACTTGACCAGCGTCCTGTCCTCCTATAACCCTGATTCCCTTTCTGTAAGACAGGCTCGCGATCTCATTTCGGGTTTTGTGTCGCAGCTCAGCGGGATTGAAAAGTTGCCTTTGCGCCATACTCTGGGTCGTGTGCTGGCCGAAGATATTGTTTCACCGGTTTCCGTGCCGGGTTTCGATAATGCTGCCATGGACGGCTTCGCATTTTCATCGGAAAAGCTGGATCTTGGGAATCCGGCAGTTCTGAAAGTGGTGGGTGTTTCCTTTGCGGGTCATCCCTTTTCAGGCTGTATCGGTTTTGGAGAATGTGTCCGGATCATGACCGGTGCGATGATTCCTGAAGGATGCGATACAGTTGTCCAGCAGGAAAATGTCGAGGTAATTGATGAAGATCACCTGAATATTCCGGCACGAATGGCCACACCGGGTGACAATGTTCGCAAGGCAGGTGAGAATATCAGTGAAGGTGCTGTGGTATTGGCTGAAGGGACGGTTTTGCGACCTGCACATCTCGGATTGCTGGCATCAATCGGATTGCAGGAAATTGCCGTTCGCCGGAAAGTCAGGGTCGCACTTTTTTCAACCGGAGATGAATTGCGACCGGCAGGGATGGAACTGGACAACGGCGCGATTTACGACAGTAACCGTGCTGTCCTGACGGGATTGATGGAACGGCTCGGGTGCGATGTCCTTGATATGGGTATTGTCGGCGATGATCCGACCGAACTGGAGGATGCATTGCGGAGAGCCTGTGAAAATGCCGATGCTATCGTGACCTCGGGCGGTGTATCTGTCGGGGTGGCCGATTATATCAAACAGGTTATGGCGAAAATGGGAGATATCGCTTTCTGGTCGATCCGGATGCGTCCGGGACGTCCCATGGCGTTCGGCAGGATTCGATCCGGATGCAATCATGCCTTTTTGTTCGGTTTGCCGGGCAATCCTGTGGCGGTAATGGTTTCCTTTTATTTTTTCGTGCGCGATGCGCTTTTGCGTATGATGGGTGCACAATCTTCGCCATTGCTGTCCGTCAAGGCACAGACTGCAACCAATTTGTCCAAACGTGTGGGCCGGATGGAGTTCCAGCGGGGTATCGTGAGCCAGAATGCCGATGGCAATCTGACGGTCAGGACAACCGGGGAACAGGGATCGGGTATTCTGCGTTCCATGGCTGAAGCGAATTGTATTATTGTACTGCCCGAGGAACGTGGAAAAGTCCGGGTCGGTGAATGGGTGGATATTATCCAGCTTGAAGGGCTGGTCTGAATCATTCGGTAAAACCGTTCTTGGCAGTATTTTTCTATTCGGTTAACTGGGCACGCAGATTGGCGATGCTGTAATAACGGGCCTCGATAATATCGTCATCGATTCCGGCCGTTTTCATGATATCCGGCAAGGAAGCCAGATTTTTGCCGAACTGTTTCATGTCGTTTTTCATGTGACTTCGTTCTTCATCGGGCAAATCGAGTTTTCCGATGATCTCGCTCCAGTTATCGAGAATTTCCCCTTTTTCGTCGACCCATTCAAGCGAGCGGGAAATATCATCGATCAGAAGATGTGACGGAGCGAAATTGAAAAGCGGTGCCAGCCGGATTTTTCCGCCGACCGATTCAATGGCGGTATTGCAGGGATGGTTGTCCGTATTGCCCAGTGCCATGTTCAACATGTCGCGTTTGATGTATTCTAGTGTCGCGCTCACCGGATCACTGACGAATTGCCTCAGTGTTTTCAGGACGGCATTCTGGCTTGGCATAGTGGATTTGTCGGTGATCCCGCACAGGGAAACTAAGCTTTCGACGGGATGCCTGATCACACCGTTTTCCGAGATTTCCCGATCGAAACGGGGAATAAACAACATGTCGCTTTGCCATTTCGGAACATGGAAAACAAAAAGTCCCATTTCACGGGCTACATAAAGATAGCCTGCTTCGTTTTCAAGCACTTTCCAGTCTGCTAGGTTGCGGCCTGGCGACAGTTTTACCAGAAAATGGCGGGCAGATTTTTCATCCGGCAAGGCAGCATCAGCATACCAGAAGCCATCTTTGCCTTGCGTCATCAGAAATCCGGGCGCTTTGCCGTAAATGCTGGTCGTTCCGGCAGAAAGCATACCATGCTCTTCGAGATATCCGACAAAATCTTCATGCCGCTCGAGAATTTCCTGAATCGTGAAACCGCGTTCAATCCATGCAGGAGCCCTGCCGGCAAGGTGTTGGCGGTAAGTTTCATAGGCTTCCCTGATTCTTAGGTTGCCTGGCGGATTGATCGCTCCGAGAAGCATCAGCTGCCAGTTGACCGATGGTGTATCCGGAAGATGATGTTCGTAAAGCAGATATTCGCGCCCTTCTCCATCCGGTATCAGATCCAGCAAGAACAGGGGCCAGTGGGAAAGCCGGTACGGCTCGGAACGGATCGGGTAATGAAGCGATACCGGTAACGTTCCCTCCCTGACGTAAGCGGGAAAATAGCTCAGTACAGAAGGCGAGACAGGTCCGGCTTCGGGGATGGTCGTTTCGACAAGGCAGCAGGATCGCCATTGTCCCCGTTCGAAAATTTCTATCGTGCAATGCATGTATATGCTCCGGTATCGGAAGGTATCCGTATCTTAACAGATTGATGGAATGGTACCTTGCCGCCTTATGTTGATTGATTTTGAAAAAGGAAGAAAATGCCTGATGGATCGAAAAGCGGTAAAACATTTGTTGAAAGCGGAATGGCGGACGATTGGATGATCACATGATTGATCTTGAGGGTGAGTCGTTTCCGTATCGTATTTGATGAATTTGAAAAATCCGCCGGATATGTCGATGAGTACAGAGTATTTGTGGGGTGAATTTCGTGAAATCAGATAACAGATAACCGAGTTTATTGGATATAAGACAGAAAATGAAATGTGCTGAAAATGGCATGAGCAGTCATGTGGATTTTCAGGATATATGAAAATCTAATGTAATGTATAAAAATATACAGTTTATTACTTGTTTTTATTGATATTTCTTTGCTTTTATTTTCTGTTAGTGGTTTTTCGGATAAAGATATAAAATGGGTTTTGCCTGCCAAAAAACGCATGGAATATACCATATTTCTGCCACAGGAAAATCCGGATAAATGGGAGTTTAAAAGGAGCCGTGAAAAAAGAGAGATATAAGAAATCGACATGCATTATTTGTTTCCGGTTTTCCATCACATCGTGGACAAATCCCCGTCACAAATAATTTCTTTACATTATCTGCAACAAATCCTGCATCAGGATTCAGCAAAAAAACAGGTTACCGGCGTAATACCGGCAACCTGTTCCTTTGCCCCTGTTTCAGAAAAGAAATCAGAAATTGTGGGTAATCCCGATCTGGACGCCGGTGACAGAATCAGTGGAAGCTTCATTGTTGTTGTAGATTT
>CAZRQR010000024.1:0-18969 GCA_964602435.1 uncultured Oxalobacter sp. | reverse complement strand
GCGGTCTGTCAGGTTTGCCGATGAATATGGCATAATAAAAAATTGGTTAACAGAAAATATGACGTGGCATCATGGCAAAGACTCTCTACGACAAACTCTGGGAATCCCATGTGGTGGATACGGAAAAGGACGGTACAACCATTTTGTATATCGACCGTCACCTTCTGCATGAAGTGACCAGTCCGCAGGCATTCGAAGGCTTGCGACTGGCCGGTCGCAAGCCCTGGAGGAATTCCGCCAATCTGCTGGTGGCCGATCATAATGTTTCGACACAGAACCGGAAGGGCCCCATTGCCGATCCGATTTCGCGCCTTCAGGTCGAAACGCTGGACAACAATGCGAAAACGTATGGCCTGACGTATTTCAACATGTCGGACAAGCGCCAGGGCATTGTGCATGTCATCGGGCCGGAACAGGGAGCGACGCTTCCCGGCATGACGGTTGTCTGCGGCGATTCGCATACCTCGACGCATGGCGCTTTCGGCTGTCTGGCGCACGGTATCGGAACATCCGAGGTGGAACATGTTCTGGCAACCCAGACATTGCTGGCAAAAAAGTCGAAATCCATGCTGGTGGAAGTGGAAGGTACATTGCCTGACGGTGTGACGGCGAAGGATATCGTGCTGGCCGTGATCGGCAAAATCGGTACGGCCGGCGGTACGGGATATGCCATTGAATTTGCCGGTTCCGCGATTCGTTCCCTGTCAATGGAAGGCCGCATGACGTTGTGCAATATGGCCATTGAAGCGGGTGCGCGTGCCGGTATGGTGGCTGTGGATGATACAACGATCGATTACGTGAGAGGCCGTCCGTTTTCGCCGAAAGGGGAGCTGTGGGACAAGGCAGTCGCCTACTGGAGAACGCTCCATTCCGATCCGGATGCCGTGTTCGATGCGACCGTCCGGCTGGATGCTGCGGAAATCCTGCCGCAGGTCACCTGGGGAACATCGCCGGAAATGGTGACGTCCATCGAGGGGATGGTGCCCGATCCGGCAAAAGAAGCCGATCCGGTTCGCCGCAATGCCATTGTCCGGGCGCTGGAATATATGGATCTGAAACCGAACATGCCGATCACGTCCATTGCCATCGACAAGGTGTTTATCGGTTCGTGCACCAATTCGCGTATTGAGGATCTGAGGGCTGCCGCTGCGGTGGTCAGAGGGAAGAAACGGGCAGCCAGCGTCAAGCTGGCGATGGTCGTCCCCGGATCGGGACTGGTCAAGGAGCAGGCGGAGAAGGAAGGTCTGGACAGGATTTTCACCGAGGCAGGTTTCGAATGGCGCGAACCGGGCTGTTCCATGTGCCTGGCGATGAATGATGACAGGCTTGCACCGGGTGAACGTTGCGCTTCCACGTCCAACCGGAATTTCGAGGGACGTCAGGGACAGGGAGGACGAACCCATCTGGTATCGCCTGCCATGGCCGCGGCAGCCGGCATTGCCGGACATTTTGTCGATGTACGCAAGAATCACTGAGAACGGAGGAGAAAAAATGAGAACGCTGGTCGCCGTTTTGGCCGCTGTGGTTTTTCTGGCAGGCTGCAATACCATGCAGGGTCTGGGAAAGGATGTTCAGAAGGCGGGCTCTGCCGTCGAAAACGCCGCCAAGTAGCATTCTTTTGAATGTTTTTGTTTGAACCGGTTTTCCCGGAGAAATGGCGGGAAAGCCTGATCTTGTGCCGACTGGCAAAAGACGAACGGACTGATTTGAATCATGGAAAAATTTACCGTACATACCGGACTGGTTGTCCCGCTCGACCGGGTCAATGTGGATACCGATGCGATTATTCCGAAGCAGTTTTTGAAGTCGATCAAACGGACGGGATTCGGGCCGAATCTGTTTGACGAGTGGCGTTATCTTGATCATGGTGAACCGGGCATGGATAATTCCAAACGGCCGTTGAATCCCGATTTCGTTCTGAATCAGCCCCGTTATCAGGGGGCATCGATTCTTTTGGCGCGCAAGAATTTTGGATGTGGGTCTTCACGTGAACATGCTCCCTGGGCATTGCAGCAATATGGATTCAAGGCCGTCATCGCGCCCAGTTTTGCTGATATCTTTTTCAACAATTGTTTCAAGAACGGCTTTCTGCCCATCACGCTGTCGGAAGAGCAGGTCGATCAGCTGTTTGCGGCGGTCCTAGCGCAACCGGGTTACAGGCTGACGATCGATCTGGAAAAAATGGTGGTCAAAAACGAGGATGCCAGCCTTGTTTTTACTTTTGCCATCGATCCGTTCCGCCAGTACTGCCTGATGAACGGACTGGATGATATCGGGCTGACCCTGCAGAAGGCGGACAAAATCCGGGAATACGAAAAACGCCATATCGCCGCGCAGCCTTGGCTGGCCAATACGATTTGACGCCGGTTTTGTAAAACGGGAACAGGCGCATCCTGTTGGAAAATGCGCCGGACAAGAGAGGAAAAAACGTGAAGATTGCAATTCTGCCGGGTGACGGTATCGGCCCGGAAATCATGAATGAAGCCGTTCGGGTTCTGAATGCACTGGGAGAAAATTTCGAAATGGAATGGGCCGATGTCGGCGGTGCCGGTTATGCGGCCCATGGTCATCCCTTGCCGGAGTCCACACTGAAACTGGCAAGGGAAGCGGACGCCATTCTGTTCGGCGCGGTCGGTGATTTCAAATATGATACGCTGGAACGTTCCCTGCGTCCGGAACAGGCCATTCTGGGGTTGCGCAAAAATCTGAAACTGTTCGCCAATCTCCGTCCAGCCATTCTCTATCCGGAACTGGCCGGCGCCTCCACGCTGAAACCGGAAGTCGTGTCGGGACTTGACCTTCTGATCGTCCGCGAGCTGACAGGCGATATCTATTTCGGCCAGCCGAGGGGCCATCGTACGGCGCCGGACGGTCCTTTCAAGGGCGCTCGCGAAGGGTTTGACACCATGCGCTATTCCGAACCGGAAATCCGCCGTATCGCCCATGTCGGTTTCCAGACAGCACAGAAACGCAACAAGCGTCTGACGTCCGTTGACAAGGCCAATGTGCTGGAAACATCCCAGCTCTGGCGTGAAATCGTGATCGATGTATCGAAGGATTATCCGGACGTCAGGCTGGATCATATGTATGTGGACAATGCCGCCATGCAGTTGGTGCGCGCTCCGAAGGAGCTGGATGTCATTCTGACCGGAAACATTTTCGGTGATATCCTGTCCGATGCCGCCGCCATGCTGACCGGTTCCATCGGTATGCTGCCATCCGCCTCGCTGGATGAAAACAACAAGGGACTTTACGAACCGTCGCACGGTTCTGCTCCGGATATTGCCGGCAAGGGAATCGCCAATCCTCTGGCACAAATCCTGTCTGCTGCCATGATGCTCCGTTATTCGCTGAATATGGGCGAACAGGCCGACCGTATCGAGAAAGCGGTCAAGAAAGTGCTTTCTGACGGTTTGCGTACCGGTGATATTTACGAGGAAGGCACGAAGCGCGTCGGTACGAAAGAAATGGGAGACGCTGTCGTGGCGGCGCTGTAAGATGCTTGGAGATGACTGGATCGGGTGAAAAATGAAACTGGTAGGATTGATTGGCTGGCGTGGCATGGTCGGTTCCGTGTTGATGCAGCGCATGCAGGAAGAAAACGATTTCGCTTTATTCGAACCCGTTTTCTTCACCACATCGAATGTCGGAGGCAAAGCGCCAGCGATGGCGAAAAACGAAACCATCCTGAAAGATGCCTTCAGTGTTGATGAGCTGACAAAATGCGATATCCTGATATCCTGCCAGGGCGGCGATTATACGGCGGACATATTTCCGAAACTGCGTTCGGCCGGCTGGAACGGTTACTGGATCGACGCCGCTTCCAAATTGCGCATGAATGACGATGCACTGATCATTCTCGATCCGGTCAACCGCAAGGTGATCGATGAAGGTCTGTCCAAAGGTGTCAGGAACTTTATCGGGGGGAACTGTACCGTTTCCTGCATGCTGATGGGATTGGGCGGCCTTTTCGAGCAGGATCTGGTCGAATGGATGACGTCGATGACCTATCAGGCCGCTTCGGGCGGCGGAGCACAGCATATGCGTGAGTTGCTGGCCCAGTTCGGTTCCATTCATGCCGAAGTCCGGATGAATCTGGACGATCCGGCCTCTGCCATTCTCGAAATCGACCGTCAGGTGCTTGCACGCCAGCGTGGCATGACACCGGATGAAACGAAACAGTTCGGTGTTCCTCTGGCAGGCAATCTGATTCCCTGGATCGATACCGATCTGGGTAATGGCATGTCGCGTGAAGAGTGGAAGGGTGGTGCCGAAACGAACAAGATTCTGGGCAAAGATGCCGGTAACCGGATTGTCGTCGATGGCCTTTGCGTACGGATCGGCGCCATGCGCTGCCACTCGCAGGCATTGACCATCAAGCTGAAGAAAGATGTTCCGCTGGATGAGATCGGAGACATGCTGAAAAGCCACAATCCTTGGGCGAAGGTCGTTCCGAATACCCGCGAGGATTCCATCCGCGATCTAACGCCGGCAGCCGTTTCAGGCAGTCTGACGGTTCCGGTCGGGCGTCTGCGCAAGCTCGGCATGGGGGGCGAATACCTTTCCGCTTTCACGGTCGGGGACCAGTTGCTGTGGGGGGCGGCGGAACCGTTGCGTCGCATGTTGCGTATCATTCTGGAGTGATCCGTTATCTGCCTGAAACGGCGTTTTCATTTGGAAGTATCCAGTTGTGACGGCAGACGGAGGCACTATCCGGCCACGACATGAAAAAACGGGCGGAATTTCCTGCCCGTTTTCCTTGTCAGGCGCACACAGGGACAGACTAGCGTTTTTTCGTGCTCGGTCCGAGCCAGATAGCGAACGCGGCGATGGCGAATGCCACACTGCTGTACAGCATGATGTCGTTGGTTGCCAGCATCACACTCTGGCTGGTGGTGATCTGGTCAATGATGCCCTGTGCAACTTCAGTGTCGATACCCGATTCGGTCAGGTTGCGGAAATAGGTGCCGGATGAGTCGATCAGTACCGAAAGCTGTTCATGCTTGTAATTGGTCTGGTTTTCCCATGTGGTATTGACCAGTGATGTCGCGAATGCACCCGAGAGCGTACGCAGGAAATTCATCAGGCCGGCGGCGGAATCCATTTCCTCGGGATTTACACTCATCATGGCCTGTCCCGAGATCGGAATCATGAAAAACGGCATACCGAGTCCCATGACGAGAAGGGGAATGGAGATTGTCCAGTAATCCACATCGGTATTCAGGAAACTGCGGACGAATGTGACCGCTCCCATCCACAATACACCGAAAAATACCAGTTTGCGGCCGTCTATACGTGTGGACAGGGTTGTTGCGAGAGGTGAAATCAACAGGGCGGACACGCCTGTCCATGCCGTTGCCAGACCGGCCCATGTCGCGGTATAGGCCATATTGGTCTGCAGCCACAGAGGGGTCAGGACGTTGATGCCGAAAAATGCGCCGAACGCCAGTGAAAGGGTCAGGACACTGGAGGAAAATCCGCGATGCCGGAAAACGCTCAAATCCACGATGGGGTCCTTGTCCTGGGTGAGTTCCCAGATCATGAATGCCGCAAATCCGACAGCGGCGATAATGGCTAGTGTGATGATGTAATTGGATGCAAACCAGTCCTTGTCCTTGCCTTCATCCATCATGATTTGCAAGGCACCTACCCAAATAATCAGCAGCAACAGGCCGATCCTGTCGATGGGATGTTTTTGCGCTTCTTCCTTGTGGTGGATGAAGAGCAGATAAAGCACGAAACCGCATATGATGGCGATAGGGACGTTGATATAGAAGATCCAGGGCCAAGAGTACTCATCGCACAGCCATCCGCCCAGAATGGGACCGATCACAGGGGCCACCAGCGTGGTGGTGGCCCACAAACCGTTGGCGGTACCCGCCTTGTTTTTCGGAAAGATGCGCAGCAGCAGTGTCAGCGACAGCGGCATAAGCGGTCCGCCGGCAAGCCCCTGCAGGACACGGGCAAAAATCAGAAATCCCAACGAATGGGCCAGTCCGCACAGGGCGGAACAGATACCGAAGGCGATCAATGCATAACGGAAAACGCGTACTGTACCGAAGCGCCGGGTCAGCCAGCCGGTCAGCGGTACGGTAATGGCTTCCGCCACGGCATACGATGTGATGACCCAGGTGCCCTGGCTGTTGCTGGCGCCAAGATCACCGGCAATATGAGCAACGGAGACATTGGCGATGGTCGAGTCCAGTACGGCGACAAAATTTCCCGCCGTCAGTATAAGGGCCGCTATCCAGAGCATCGGGCCCCGGAATTCGGTATTAGATTCCTGTTTCATGGTGGAGTGTCCCAAGTTGAAAGGGTGTACCGGTATGGTTGTCAGGAAACAGGATTTATTGCCCGCTGGCCGTATCGACCGTGACAGTCATCGACAATCCGACCTGCAAGGGGTTGGCTTTCAGTTCTTCCGGATCCAGTCGGATGCGGACAGGAAGACGCTGTACGACCTTGATCCAGTTTCCGGTTGCATTCTGGGCAGGAATCAGGGCGAATGCCGAACCGGTACCGCCGGAAAAACCATCCACGATACCGTGGTAAACCACGGATGAACCGTGAATATCCGATACGACTTCCGCTTTTTGCCCCGGACGGACGTTTGTCAGCTGGCCTTCCTTGAAATTGGCGTCGACATGGATATCCTGTACGGGTACGACAGCCAGCAACGGAACGCCGGCCTGTACTTTCTGGCCGATCTGGACGGTCCGTTTGGAAATCACGCCATCTACCGGAGCGCGCAGAATGGTGCGGGACAAATCGACCCTGGCCTGTTCGGTACGCGCCTGTGCCTGTTCGATTGATGCTTTTGCCTCGTCAATTCGCGCTTTTGCTGATTCATGAGCGTTTTCCGCAGTGGTTAGTTCATCTCCCGAAACGGAACCGGAGTCGATCAGTGCCTTCCGTCTTTGCAGATCGATGCTTGCCTTTTTCAGATCGGCACGGGCTGCCGCCAGCTGGGCACGCGCCTGATTTTCGTCTGCTGTCGCCTGATTCAGGGCCAGACGCGCATCGATCTCGTCAATGATGACCAGAATATCTCCTTTTTTCACCGTCTGGGTATCGACGACAAGAACATCCTGAACGGTACCGGAAACGGAAGGTGTGACCTGTGCTACTTCCGTTGCCGTATAGGCGTTGTCGGTCGAAACGAACCGCGAAGCGTAAAAATACCAGTAAGCCGCAAATGCCAATGTGCAAAGAATGATAACGGCGAAGAAAGCGATGAAAAGCTGTTTGCGTTTGAGACGGTTTTTTTGCTTTTCCTGCAACGCTGTCATTTCATCAGGAGAGATTGTTTCCATATTGTTTTCCATTTGAAATTGTTCCTCGTTGATCCGGTCGGGGTCGGTGTTTATTTTCTGGTAGCCGGCTGCATTTCGCCGGCCGGCTCCGGCATCCGGTATCCACCGCCAAGTGCCTTGACAAGTGCTACGTCCAGCACGAAAACCTGCGATTGCAGATCGCTTTGTGTTCTGAGTGTGTTCAGAAGGGTTTCCTCGGCTGACAGGACTTCCAGATAATTGGCCAGTCCGCCCTGATAACGGTTTTGGATCAGGCGGTGCGCTTCACGTGCGGACTCTGCGGCCATGCCGATTTTTTCCAGCTGCTGTATCAGTTTTTTCTGGCTTAACGCGGCATCACCGACTTCCTGCAGTGCTCTGGTGACGGTCTGGTTATAAAGGCCGATCGCTTCGTCGTGTTCGGCACGGGCGCCTTCCAGTTGTGCGCTCAAGCGGCTGCCGGTGAAAATAGGCAGGGATATGGCCGGACCGATACCACCGAAATCGGAACCGAACTTGAATACCTTGTCCAGTCCCATGGCCTGATATCCGACGAATGCAGACAGGTTGATGTTCGGATAGAATTCCGCTTTTTGTTTTTCAATGGAACTGGCCGTCGATTCCACACGCAAACGGGCTGCCACAATATCCGGTCGCCGTCCGAGCAGATCCAGTTGCAATTCCGGTGGCAAGGCAAATGAGGTCGCCAGATCCAGTGTCGGCGGTGTGATTTCGAGGCCGCGATCAGGACCGGCTCCCATCAGTGCCGCCAGCTTGTTGCGTTGCAGCCCGATCTGTTTGTCCAGCGACAGCCATTCTTCTTCCGTACTGGCCAGTCTGGCTTTTGCCTGTTCGACACTTACCTGTGTTTCCAGTCCGAAGTGATGCCGTTTTTCAAACAGTTCCAGATTTTTCTTCTGGACACGGGCGATGGATGAGACTGTGTTGGCGATGGCGTGCAGGCGGGCCAGTTCGCCATATTCCGATGCAATGGAGGAAGCCAGCACCAGACGGGCCTGCGCCATATCAGCGGCAGCGGCCTGCTGTTCGGATGTGGCTGCTTTGAGGGCGGCACGGTTCTTGCCCCAGAAATCCAGCTCCCAGCTGAAATTCAGTGCCATGGAGGCATACCCGTGCGTACCGCTCGGAACCAGATAATCGGGCATGTCGTAGTTGTAGCTCAGTTTCTGTGAGATACCGGATGCATCCGCACTGACCTGCGGATACAATGTGGAACCGGCCAGTTGTGCCAATGACGCAGCATAACGGAGTCGTGCAGCAGCGATCGTCATGGACGGCGAATGCTGCAATGCTTCCTCGATCAGGCCGTCAAGCTGGCGGTCGTGATAGCCTTCCCACCATTTTTCATCAGGCCATTCCCTCAGGGGAGCGGAAAAAGACCGGTCGGCTTCATATTGGTCAGCAGGTTTCATTTCGGGGGATTGTCCGTTCGGAGGGATCGGGGCGCATCCGCTTAATAATGCGATATGGCATACCAGAAACAGTTCGGCAATTAAACCGAACCGGTGTATGCGAAAATGACCAGAAAACATAGCGATTTAAATAAACTGTACAGTACGGTTTAATTATGTGAAATTTGTGTAGTATAGTCAATTTGGTTTAATTGAACAGACAGTACGGGAAAAATGAAGAAAAAGACCGAAATCAGACGAAATGCCATTCTCGACGTGGCGCATGAGGTTTTTTGTGAGATGGGGTATGAAAAGGCTTCCATGAATGAAATCGCAGTCAGACTGGGAGGATCGAAAGCGACCCTGTACAATTATTTTCCGTCGAAAGAAGCGCTTTTTCAGGAAGTGATGAGTATCGCTGCGTATCGAAACAAGGATGAGACGGTCACTTATCTGAACCAGTCGATTTCCGTCATTCCGGAAGGTTACCGGCATCGGATGGAAGCGGTTTTTGCCGAAGCTGAAAATTCGCCAGTGGATGTTGCCGATATTCTGAGAAATTTCGGTGAGAAGTTCATGCGGATGATCTGTCTGCCGGAGTTTCAGGAACTGTACCGTCTGGCTGTCGGGGAATCGGGGCGGTCGAAAACGGGCAGCCTGTTTTATGCAGCCGGTCCGCGTGTCGGTCTGAAACGTATCGCCGTTTTTCTTGAAGGTTTCATGGAGCGCGGGCAATTGCGCAAGGCGGATGCCGAGGTTGCGGCTGCCCAGCTGTTTGCGCTTCTGAAGGCGGAACTGTTCGAGTGTTCCCTTTTCTGTTATGGCGAACCGCTTGACACGGATTCCTTCCGTGAAAAGATCAATGTTGCCGTCAATGCCTTTCTCATGATTTACAGGCCGGAAAAACCGTGACCGCTTTTGTACCGGATGGGCATTGCCAGCGTGTTTACAGGTGCCGGCTCCTCGTGTGATGACGGATATGGCAGTGCCGCCGGTGGCGTACAGAAAATATTTTCTGTTTGTCGATACTGTTTGCCGCGGGACAGGGATCGGTGGAATCGGCAGGAGTGCGCTTATTGCCACCGGAATGCGTATGAAAAAGAAATATAAGGGGGCAAGCCAGGTAAAATAACGTTCTGGCAGACAAGTGAATGAAGGGTGGAATGAAACGGATCGCCTTGGGAATCGAGTATGACGGCACCGGCTGGCGAGGCTGGCAGACGCAACCGGATGGCATGACGGTGCAGGACCAGCTCGAAACAGCGATCAGGCAGTTCACGCAAGCAGATATCGCAACGACCTGTGCCGGACGGACCGATGCAGGCGTGCATGCGTCCGAGCAAGTCGTGCATCTCGATACCGGTCTTGACCGTTTGCCGGTTTCATGGGTGCGCGGCATCAATTCCTATTTGCCGGCATCGATTGCAGTCCGCTGGGCCTGCGAAGTTCCGGGAGGGAAAGACGGGTTCCATGCCCGTTCCAGTGCGGTGGCCCGACGTTATCGTTATCTGATCTATAACAGTTCTGTCCGCTCGCCGTTGTGGAAAAACCGGACGGGATGGGTATTTCGTCCGCTCGATTGTGGCAGGATGCTGGAAAGTACGGGATTTCTGCTGGGAGAGCATGATTTTTCGGCATTCAGGGCTGCGGAGTGTCAGTCAATCACTCCGGTGAAAACCATGAACCGTATCGATATTGACAGGCGGGGCGATCTGATCGTTTTCACTTTCGAGGCAAATGCATTTTTGCATCACATGATCCGCAATATCGTCGGTTCGCTGATCGAGGTCGGTAAAGGCAACCAGCCGCCGGAATGGATGGGGGAATTGCTGGAAGGTCGCGACCGGTCGAAGGCGGCGCCGACGTTCATGCCGGACGGGCTGTATCTGTCTCGCGTGTTTTATGAGGACAAATGGGGATTGCCGCAACGGGAAGAAGTGTTTCCGTGACCGGTAACCTGTTGTAGAAATTATTTTTTAATTGATCAGTCATGACTCGTACCCGAATCAAAATCTGCGGACTGACACGGGAGGAAGACGTCCGAACGGCAGTCGAAGCCGGTGCGGATGCACTGGGGTTTGTTTTCTATCCGAAAAGTCCCCGTTTCGTCACGGCGGCCAGGGCGGCGTCACTTGCTTCGGCCATTCCCGCCTTTGTCTCTGCGGTCGGACTTTTCGTCAATGCAGAAACCGCCGATGTTGCGGAAACAGCGCGACGGGTCCGTTTGTCGCTTTTGCAGTTTCATGGAGACGAAATACCCGGACAGTGTCATGAAGCGGCGGCTGCGTCCCATTTGCCTTTTATCAGGGTTTTTCGTGTCAGACAGGATACAACGGCCGATGATTTGTTACAATACGAACAGATTTATCGCGATGCCAGTCCGTTTTTCAAGGGGTTGTTGCTGGATACTTTTACGGATGCCTATGGCGGAGCGGGAAAGGTTTTCAATTGGTCTCTCGTGTCAAAAGAAATCGGGCCTCGGGTCGTTTTGAGTGGTGGCTTGAGCGCGCAAAATGTCGCTGGTGCGATTGCGCAACTGCGTCCGTTTGCCGTTGACATCAGCAGTGGTGTGGAAGCGGCACGCGGCATCAAGGATGCCGGAAAAATCCATGCGTTCATCCAGGCTGTCCGGAAAGCGGATGAAAGAGCCTGAACAGGATAACCGGCAGTCATCAGTCCGTTTCATGCAGATGGCTGTGCCATTGCATTGCAAGAGAGATTTTCATGAAAGAAAAAGACTGTTGCAGCGCTTCGGGAGCGCTGTTTGAAGCATCCGGATACCATTTGCCGGATGAACATGGCCATTTCGGTCCCTATGGTGGCATTTTCGTTTCCGAAACACTGATTCATGCTCTGGACGAACTGAATCAGGCTTATGCCCGTTACAAGAACGATCCCGATTTTCTGGCCGAGTTCCGTTACGAGCTGAAACATTTTGTCGGGCGGCCTTCCCCTGTCTATCATGCCTCACGCTGGTCCGATATGCTGGGCGGGGCACAGATTTATCTGAAGCGGGAGGACCTGAATCATACGGGAGCTCACAAGATCAATAATGTGATCGGTCAGGCACTTCTGGCGAAACGGATGGGTAAGAAACGCATTATCGCGGAAACAGGCGCGGGGCAACATGGCGTGGCGACCGCCACGATCTGTGCCCGTTTCGGCCTGGAATGCCATGTATATATGGGCAGCGAGGATGTCGAGCGTCAGGCGCAGAATGTGTACCGAATGAAACTTCTCGGCGCGTCTGTCGTGCCGGTCGAATCCGGTTCGAAAACGTTGAAAGATGCGCTGAATGAAGCCATGCGCGACTGGGTAGCCAATATCGAAACGACTTTTTACATTATCGGTACGGCGGCAGGACCTCATCCCTATCCGATGATGGTGCGCGATTTCCAGTCGGTCATCGGGGAAGAATGTCTTGTCCAGATGCCGGAACTGGCCGGACGGCAGCCGGATGTCATTGTCGCCTGCGTGGGTGGCGGTTCCAATGCCATGGGTATTTTCTATCCCTATATCGATCACAGGGATGTCAAACTGGTCGGTGCGGAGGCGGCTGGCGAGGGGATCGAAACGGGGCGTCATGCCGCCTCGCTGAACGGCGGCACGCCGGGTGTCCTGCATGGCAACCGGACTTATCTGCTTCAGGATGAAGACGGTCAAATCATCGATACCTGTTCCGTATCGGCCGGCCTCGATTATCCGGGAGTCGGGCCTGAACATGCTTGGCTGAAGGATTGCGGACGGGCGACTTATGTCGGTATCAATGATGAGGAAGCGCTTGCCGCTTTTCACGATTGCTGCCGGATCGAGGGAATCATGCCTGCCTTGGAGTCGAGCCATGCGCTGGCCTATGCGGTCAAACTGGCGCCGACCTTGCCGAAAGACAAAATCATTCTGGTCAATCTTTCCGGACGCGGTGACAAGGATATGCATACCGTCGCCTTGCGGGCCGGAATCAGATGGTAGTCCGTTTTCAACGGTGAAAACGATTGCAGACTGAATTTGAAGAATAGGATTGATTATGTCTCGTATACAACAAACATTTGATTTACTGAAGAAACAGAACAGAAAAGGACTGATTCCTTTCATTACGGCCGGTTTTCCTGACCCGGATATGACCGTTTCACTGATGCATGCGCTGGTGGACGGCGGTGCGGATATCATCGAGCTGGGTGTTCCGTTTTCGGATCCGATGGCCGATGGTCCCGTTATCCAGCATGCGTCGGAAGTGGCGCTCAAAAAAGGCATGACCCTGAAAAAAGTGCTGGATATTGTCGGAACGTTCCGTACACGCGACCGGACCACTCCTGTCGTTTTGATGGGATATGCCAACCCGATCGAGCGGATGGGAACGGAAGTCTTTGTGGACCGGGCGGCGGAAAAAGGTGTGGATGGCGTGCTGGTTGTCGATTATCCGCCGGAGGACGGTGCCGGTTTTGCCGAAGCGCTCAGGGCGAAAAACATGGACATGATTTTCCTGCTTGCACCGACCTCGACGGATGAACGGATCGGGAAAGTCGGCAAAATGGCGGGGGGATATATCTATTATGTTTCACTGAAAGGCGTGACCGGTTCGGGAAATCTGAATGTCGATGAAGTAATATCGCGCATTGAAAAAATCAGAAAATACGTTACCATTCCGGTTGGTGTCGGTTTCGGTATCCGCGATGCTGCGACAGCCAGAACGCTTGGCGCAACGGCCGATGCAGTCGTGATCGGCAGCCGCATCATACAGGAACTGGACAATACGGAACCGGAAAAGGCGGTTGAAGCCGTCAGGACTTTTCTGGCAGGGATTCGCAAGGCACTGGACGAATGACACCATAAAGGTTATAAAGACGTCCTGTGACAGCGAAACTGTCGATTGGAATTCGAGGCTAGATAAAGGACAGAACAGGCCATCGTTTCAAAGCGATGGCCTGTTTGATCAGGAGATTTTATGAGTTGGCTTGACAAGTTGCTTCCCCCGAGAATCCAGCATCAGACGAACCCCCGGCGGGTCGTGCCGGAAGGTTTGTGGGTCAAGTGCCCGTCATGTGAGGCCGTTTTGTACCGGACCGATCTGGAATCGAATGCACATGTCTGTCCGAAATGCGGCCATCACATGCGGATTCGTGCAAGGGACAGGCTGAATACACTGCTTGATCCGGAAGGACGTTACGATGTCGGCCATACGGCATTGCCGTATGATTCCCTGAAGTTCCGTGACAGCAAAAAATATCCGGATCGTCTGAAAGCGGCGGAAAAAGCCACGGGAGAAACGGATGCACTGGTAGTCGTTGGCGGTTCCATCAGGTCTCTGCCGGTTGTCGTTGCCTGTTTCGAATTCGAATTCATGGGAGGGTCTATGGGTTCTGTCGTCGGAGAACGTTTCGTCCGCGGTGTCAAGGAAGCGATCGCAAAAAGGGTTCCGTTCGTCTGCATTACCGCCAGTGGCGGCGCACGCATGCAGGAGGGGTTGCTTTCGCTGATGCAGATGGCAAAAACCAATATGATTCTGACCCGTTTGGCAGAGGAAAAACTGCCTTACATTTCCGTTCTGACCGACCCGACAATGGGGGGTGTGTCGGCCTCTTTTGCTTTTATGGGCGATGTCGTTCTGGCTGAACCGAAAGCGCTGATCGGATTTGCCGGGCCCCGTGTGATCGAGAATACAGTGCGTGAAAAACTGCCGGAAGGGTTCCAGCGTTCCGAGTTCCTGATGAAAAAGGGTGCGATTGACCGGATTGTGGATCGCAGGGAGCTGAGGGAAGAATTGTCCCGACTGCTGGCCATGCTGCAGGGCATGCCGGCCGAATCGGTTTCCTGAAAAGTCATGGCATGAAACCGGAAACGTCCATTCCGCAGGGGTTGGGTGTTCCGGTGACGAATTATATTTTTCAATCGTTTTCATAACAGTGTCTGGAAAAATGTCCGCGCAAAAGAGTGGGGTACCGCATCGTTCCCTGGCGGAATGGGCGCATCTTGTGGAAAGTCTGCATCCGAAAAATATCGAGATGGGGCTGGAAAGAATCCGGATCGTGAAAGAACGTCTGGGCATCCGTTTCGGCTGTCCTGTAGTCACTGTGGGCGGCACCAACGGCAAGGGATCAACCTGCGCCATGTTGCAGACGATCTGGAAAGAAGCGGGTTATCGTGTCGGCCTGTATACCTCTCCCCATATCCACCGTTTCAGCGAGCGGATGACAATCGACGGGGAAATGGTCAATGATGAAACGCTTGTCGGATATTTCGAGGCGGTCGAGGCGGCTCGTGGCGATGTGGCACTGACTTTTTTCGAGTTCTCGACACTGGTGGCGCTGAAACTGTTTGCCGAATCGGGGCTGGATGTCGTTGTGCTGGAAGTTGGGCTGGGCGGCCGTCTGGATGCCGTCAATCTGATTGATGCCGATGTGGCTGTCGTGACCAACGTCGCGATTGATCATGTCGAATATCTGGGGGATACGCGCGAGAAAATCGGTTTTGAAAAAGCCGGGATTTTCCGTAATGGCCGTACCGCTTTTTATGGAGATACCGATCCACCCGATTCGCTGGTTGCGCATGCACGGCAAGCAGGCGCCGACCTGAAAATATTCGGTCGGGACTATTCATGCCGGGCATATGGCGGAACATGGGACTATATCGGAGAAAGAACCATGACGGGATTGCCCCATCCCTCGTTGTACGGCGATAACCAGATTCATAATGCCACGACGGTTCTGGCCGTCATCGAGGCATTGCAATCCCGTTTGCCGGTTGCGCCGGATATTATCGGGCAGGGGCTTGTCCATACCAAGCTGGCAGGACGTTTCCAGATTCTGCAAAATGATCCTGCGGTCATTCTGGATGTCGCGCACAATCCGCATGCTGCAGCCGTGCTGGCCAGAAATCTGGGTGAAATGGGACCGTCCGGCATGACACATGCCGTATTCGGTGCCATGGCGGACAAGGATATCGACGGGGTCATCGCGATCATGAAAGATTGTGTTGACCGGTGGTATCTGACAGATTTGCCGTTGCCGCGTGCCGCGACCGCGGAAGTGCTGAAACAGAAACTGATTGCGGCAGGTATTACGCGAGGTCGCACCAGCCACTGCATAACCGTTTATCATCATGCTGCCGATGCTTTTGCCAGCGCAAGAAATAATGCCATGAAAAATGATAGAATAGTGGCATTCGGATCGTTTTGGGTCGTCACGGGGGTCACGGAGGACGGTGACCTGAACTCTCTCCAACCAATATTGATTGCATGAGCCGTTTTTCTTTTTTCCGCTGGGGCAGGTCGAAGTCCGATGCAGACAGGTCGTCCGGTGACGATGGCCGGTTTGTGGCAGACGGTACAGACTGTAAAAAGGTGCAGGTGCAAAACAGTCCAGATGATCCCTATCTGCCGGAAAAGAAAAGGGCACGCAGACGTCTTGTCGGAGCCGTTACACTGGTGGTGGCGGCAATCATCGTGTTGCCCATGATTTTCGAGTCGAAACCCAGGACGGCGACGCCCGATCTGCTGATCGACATACCTTCCAGAGACAGATCGGTTCAGACGGCAGCGGACAGCCGGGTGGCGACTTCTGCTGCCGATACGGGTGGCTCGCCGACCGATGGCATCGCACCGGTTGTACGGTCCGATCGGGATGCGGGGCAGACGGCCGGCACGGTACAGACGACCGTTGCCGCGAAAGATGATGTTGCGGTCACAACGCAGGGGAAACCGCCTGTCGTGCAGGATCAGGAAAAGGAACAGCGTCAGAAAGCATCGGAAAAGCAGGCTGCTGCCGAGAAGGAAAAACAGCTGAAAGCCGAAAAGGCACGGCAGGAAAAGGCGAAAGCGGATGTAGATGCAGATCCGATCGGGAAAATGATCGCGGACAAGAACAATGCATCTTCACAATCCGGGAGTCAGATGATTCAGGTGGCTGCACTGGCATCGCAGCAGAAAGTGAACGAGTTGCAAGCACGTCTTTCGAAAGCCGGAATCCGTTCCCATACGCAGAAAGTGAAAGCGAAAAATGGGGAGGAACGGATTCGTGTGAGAATCGGACCCCTTTCCGGGAAAAGCGAAGTGGATAATGTCTGTTCCAAGCTCAAAGCGATGGGATTGTCCTGTACGCTGGTATCGAATTGATATGACCGCAGGAATCGTGTTTTGACGGCTTTCGACTATATTCTGCTGGTTTTGCTGATCGGTTCGATGCTGATCAGCCTAACACGCGGTCTGGTGAGGGAAGTCATTTCGCTGATCAGCTGGGTTGTCGCGTTTTATGTGGCGATCCATTACGGTGATGTGCTGGAACCCTGGTTGCCCCATGCGATTTCAGGGGATGTACTGAGAGTGATCGTCACGTTTGTCGTGCTGTTTGTCGGAACGCGGATCGTCATGATGTTTCTCGCGAAACTGGCCAGTCTGGTACTTCGCGCCAGCGGGCTGACATTCATGGACCGTTTTCTAGGAGCGCTTTTCGGGCTGGCGAAAGGAACGTTGATTGCACTTGTCCTGGTTCTGGTTTGCGGCATGACGAGAATACCCCAGCAGCCGTTCTGGAGAAATGCGATGTTTTCGCCGATGGCTGAAGCGGCAGCGAGAACGGTCATGCCGTATCTGCCGGGCTATTTTGTGGAATACATTCATTATTGATTCGATGTATTTTATGCGGTTTTCGTTTTTCATCATTTTTGATTGAGGAGTCCACTATGTGTGGCGTTGTTGGTATTGTTTCCAAGGCCCCTGTCAATCAGCTGATTTACGATGCGTTGCAGCTTTTGCAGCATCGTGGACAGGACGCTGCCGGTATTGCGACCTGCAATAACGGCAAGTTTGCCATGTTCAAGGCGAACGGTCTGGTCAGAGAGGTTTTCCGTACACGCAACATGCGCGCACTTCCGGGGAATTGTGGAATCGGCCACGTCCGTTATCCGACGGCCGGTTCATCCAAGAACGAGGAAGAAGCGCAGCCTTTCTACGTCAATGCTCCTTTCGGCATTACATTCGCCCATAACGGCAATCTGACCAATTGCGAACAGTTGAAGGATGAAATGTTCAGAAATGACAGGCGTCATATCAATACCAATTCCGATTCGGAAGTGTTGCTGAATGTACTGGCACACGAAATGCGTGAAGCGACAAGCGGTTATTCGCTGGATCCTTCCTCGCTTTTCCGTACCGTTTCCGTGCTGCACAAACGGGTTCGGGGCGCCTATGCGGCGGTCGCCCATATTGCCGGTTACGGGATTCTGGCTTTCCGCGATCCTTACGGTATCCGTCCCCTCTGTATCGGGTTTGCTGAAACGGATGCCGGGACGGAATATATGGTGGCCAGCGAGTCGGTCGCGCTGGAAGGGCTCGGATTCCGTTTCCTGAGGGACGTCATGCCGGGCGAGGCGATTTTCATTGATACGGACGGCAATTTGTACAATCAGCAGTGCGCCGAAAATCCGAGTCTGAATCCCTGTATTTTCGAATACGTCTATCTGGCCCGTCCGGATTCACTGATCGATGGCGCGTCGGTTTATGCCACCCGCCTGAAAATGGGTGAACATCTGGCCGACAAGATCAAACGTGAAATTCCGACCGGAGATATCGATGTCGTCATGCCGATTCCGGATTCTTCCAGGCCGGCGGCTATTCAGCTTGCCCTGAAACTGGGTATCGAATATCGTGAGGGCCTTATCAAGAACCGTTATATCGGTCGGACGTTCATCATGCCGGGGCAGGCTGTTCGGAAACGTTCCGTCCGCCAGAAACTGAATACGATCGGTTCGGAATTCAAGGGCAAGAGCGTCCTGCTGGTTGATGATTCCATTGTGCGCGGCACGACCTGCAAGGAAATTGTCCAGATGGTGCGTGAGGCCGGTGCATCCAGGGTAGTTTTTGCATCCGCGGCGCCGCCTGTCAAATTCCCGAATGTTTACGGTATCGACATGCCGACCCGTGAGGAACTGATCGCCTATGGCCGTACCGATGAACAGGTCAGACAGGAAATGACGGCCGATGCACTTGTGTATCAGGATCTGGATGCCCTGAAACAGTCCGTGACCGATATCAATCCCGCACTGAGATATTTCGAGGCGTCCTGTTTCGATGGCATGTATATTACCGGAGATGTGTCGGCCGATTATCTCAGCAGACTGGAATACGAGCGCAAGCATTTGGCGCCGGTGCCGGAAGATATGGTCAAAAACCAGCTGAATCTTTCTCTGGCGATAACCGAATAGAAGAATCTGGTTGTGCAGAAAGCCTGATGCCGCGCAAGTGGCGTCAGGCTTTGTTGTATGTCATGGAAGGA
>CAZRQR010000023.1:0-19031 GCA_964602435.1 uncultured Oxalobacter sp. | reverse complement strand
CCTGACAGACCGCAGGGTTATTCCGTGTCATTTCCGTCCCTTCGCCGAAACGACAGCCAAGCGGCAAGAAAAGCGACCAGCGACAGGATTGACGCCACCCGGTAAACGGCCCCTGGTGTGAAACAATCCCATACCCACGACAACAGAAATCCGCCAAGTGTTCCGCCTATACCGTATGACATGCTGATGAAAAGAGCCTGCCCGCGTGCCTGCAACGGTCCTGGAAACCATTTCTGGATAGACAGAATGGATGCGACATGATGCGCACCGAATGTAGCGGCATGCAACAGTTGCGCCAGCAGCAGAATGACGAATGATTCCGCAGCCGCTCCGATCAGTGCGAAACGCACAACGGCGGCAAGCAGGCTGGCCAGCATGATGGCCTTGATGCCGAACCGCTTCACTACCGGTGCCTGGTAAACGAAAAACACGATTTCGGCAGTGGCACCGATGGCCCACATCAGGCCGATCGTGACACTGCTGTATCCCAGTCCGGACAGATAAAGCGAATAAAAGGCATACAATGCGGAATGCGCGGCCAGTATCAAACAACCCGATATCATGAAAGCCATCACATCGTACCGGAACAGGACATTCAGCACGGATGCCTGTTTTCTCTCTGCGACCGGCAGCGGCGTCTGGTACAGTTTCAGGCTAACCAGCAGCACGACGCCCAAAATGGCAGCTCCCACCCAGGGCATCAGACCGATTCCTGTACGGTCAAGGACAAATCCGGAAGCGGCCGTCATGAGAACATAACCGACAGATCCCCACAATCGCAGCTGCCCGTACCGGGACATGTTGCCCTGCATTTCCGAAAGAATCAGAGCATCCGACAGCGGTCCCTGTGCGCTGGTGAACAGATTGACGGCGACCATGAAAAAGGCGAAATACCAGAAACCGCCGCCGAAAAAAAATCCGGTGAAAGTGATCAGTGCCGAAGCCGCCGTAAACTGGAGCACGCGTGCACGCTGCCCCGTCCAGTCGGCCATCCACCCCCACAGATTCGGCCCGATGATTCGCATGGCCTGCATCAGTGACATCAGTATGCCGATTTCAAATGCATCAATCCCCCTGAACGCCAGATACAGGGTCACATACGTCGGAAAAACACCGACAAAACTGTAATAGCTGAAATAGAAAGCGCCGAATCCGAACGACTGTTCCGGCCATGATGATTTGTCCGACACAGATCGTCGCCCAAAATGTTTTTATCTGTCCTGTCCAAACCGGGGCAGACGACCGGTTACCGGTTCCATCGGTTCCGCGACATCCGCACACTGCGCCCTGTACTGCATGACTGCATCCATCAGAACCAGCGCCAGCATCGCCTCGGCAACCGGAACCGCACGGATTCCGACACAGGGATCATGACGCCCGGTGGTTTCCACCACCACCGGCTTGCCCAGACTGTCAACCGAACGGCGTGGCAAATGAATCGACGGCGTCGGCTTGACTGCGATGGAAACGCGGATATCCTGTCCGGTCGATATACCGCCCAGAACACCGCCGGCATGATTGCTTGAAAAACCTTTCGGAGTGATTTCATCCCCGTGTTCCGAACCTTTCTGCACCACCGAGCCGAAGCCGTCTCCGATTTCGACTCCCTTGACGGCATTGATCCCCATCATCGCCGCAGCAATCTCGGCATCCAGTTTTCCGAATAGCGGATTGCCCAGACCGACCGGCACACCGGATGCCACCACGTCGACTTTCGCGCCAATGGAATCCCCTGCCTTGCGCAAGGCGTCCATCCTGTTTTCAAGCTCCGCGATCAGCGCGATATCGTCTGTCGCAGCGAAAAAGGGATTGCCGGATGTAAAACCCCATGACCTGAAAGGAATGACTGTATCGCCGAGCTGGCTCAGGCACCCCCGGATTTCGGTACCGAAATGCAGGCGCAGCCACTTTCTGGCAATGGCTGCCGCGCCGACCGTCGCAGCGGTCAGACGTGCCGAAGAACGCCCTCCTCCTCTCGGATCGCGAATGCCGTATTTCATGAAATAGGTGTAATCGCCATGTCCCGGCCTGAAAACATCGGCGATATTGCTGTAATCCCTGCTGCGCTGATCCCGGTTTTCGATCATCAGCGCGACAGGCGTTCCCGTCGTCTTTCCCTGATGCACTCCCGAAAGAATGCGGACGGTATCCGGTTCCCGACGTTGCGTCACAAACCGGGACGAACCGGGACGGCGGCGATCCAGTTCGGGTTGGATATCGGCTTCGGACAGCGCCATTCCCGGAGGGCAGCCATCAACGATACATCCCAGTGCAGGTCCGTGCGATTCACCAAATGTCGTGACCGTAAAAAGTTTCCCAAAGGTATTGCCTGCCATAATCCTGCCCATATTGACGTGAAAAAACGGATTTTAACATTGCCCGTTCCAAAACGCGCCCGGCACATGCCGATACAGTCGCCGGCTGCCGGACCTACAACAGAAAAGCGCGATGAACTGCATTCATGCACCAGTCCATCAGCGGACCCGGCAAAATACCGAGCAGCAGGACCAGTACTCCATTGATACCGAGCGAGACGGCCATGTCTTTCGGCACATGAATCTTCCTGTTATCCAGAGGTTCGTCGAAATACATGACCTTGACGACCCGCAGATAATAGAAGGCGCCGACCACCGCGAAGAAAATGCCGATCACAGCCAACCAGAACAAATCGACATTGACCACTGCCTGGAAAACGGAAAATTTGCCGTAAAACCCGACCAGCGGCGGAACGCCGGCAAATGAAAACATGCACAGCAGCATGATCAGAGCATACCAGGGATTGCGGCGGTTCAGGCCCTTGAAATCCGCCAGTTTTTCCGCCTCGACACCATTCGCCGACATCATCAGAATGACGCCGAATGCCCCGAGAGTCGCAAGAACATATACGATGGTGTAATACATGGATGCACTGTACGCGAATACGAACGCGGAACCGAAATGTCCCTCTTTCACCCCTGCCAGCATACCCAGCAACATGTATCCCATCTGCGCAATCGTCGAATAGGCCAGCATGCGCTTGATATTGGTCTGCAAGATGGCCGTTATATTGCCCAACGCCATCGACAGCACGGAAATCACGACCAGCATCTGCTGCCAGTCATATGCCATGGGAAGCAGTGCCTCGACCAGAATGCGCAGACAAACGGCAAAACCGGCCAGCTTGGGCGCTCCCGCCACCAGAAGGGTTACCGCAGTTGGCGCTCCCTCGAAAACATCCGGCACCCACATATGGAACGGAACGGCACCCAACTTAAACGCAATCCCCGCCACCACAAACACCACACCGAAAATCATGATCATCCGGTTCGTGCCGGCATATGCCGATATCCTTGCGATTTCCATGAAATCCAGCGATCCTGTCGCACCATACAGCATCGAGATGCCATAGAGCAGCAGGCCGGAACCAAGCGCTCCCAGAATGAAAAATTTCGTGGCCGCCTCGACCGCTTTCCCATCGTCACGCTTCAATGCGACCAGTGCGTAAAGCGGGAAAGACATCAGTTCGATGCCGAGGAACATGGTCAGGAAATCGGCAGCGGAAATGACCACCAGCTGGCCCAGCATCGAAAACAGTGCCAGCACATAAAACTCACCGCCGAGATGCCCGGCAGTCAGCCGTCTTTCATTGACATACCTGCGTGAATAGACCAGCGTGGACAACATGACCAGACCGGTACATATTTTCAGCAGATTCGCCACCGTATCCGACACGAACGAACCGTTGAAAGTATACACGACCACCTTTGCCCGCAGCAGAAAGAAACTGGCAACCACACAGGCACAGACAGCCAGAACCGACAGGAAAAACGTGACATCCCGCCTGTTTTGCGGCAAAAACAGATCGATCAGCAAAACAAGCGGTACCGACACAATCAGTATCAGTTCGGGTATGGCGGGAATCAGATTCATCGAATTCATGCTGGGCCATCCGCTCCTTACAGTTTCGACCGTGCGACATGCCCCAGCAGATCGGCCACGGATACCTGCATGACATCGGTTATCCAGGCCGGATAAATCCCGATGGACAGAATGAAAGCGGCCATCACCGCCAGAATCAGGAATTCACGTGCCCCGATATCTTTCAGGGAAGAGACTGCCTCGTTGGCGACCGGTCCGAACAGCACCCTCTTGATCATCCACAGGGTATAGGAAGCGCCAAGAATCAGCGCCACCGCACCGACGATACCGATCCAGACCCTGGCCTTGACCGCTCCCAGTATGACCATGACTTCCCCGACAAAACCGGATGTTCCCGGCAAACCGCAATTCGCAAATGCGAAAAGCACGAAAAAGGCGGCGAAACGCGGCATGACATGGACGACTCCTCCGTAATCGGCGATCTGCCGGGTATGCATCCGGTCATAGAGAACGCCGACACACAAAAACATGGCAGCCGAGACGAAACCGTGCGAAATCATCTGGACCAGCGCGCCATCGACCGTAATGTTTTCGAACAGAAAGAAACCGAGCGTGACGAACCCCATATGGGCGATCGAGGAATAGGCGATCAGTTTCTTCATATCCTTCTGGACCAGCGCCACAAGGCCGATATAGATCACCGCGATCAGAGACAGAACGATCATGAACCATTCCATATAACGGCTGGCATCCGGCAGGATCGGCAAGGTGAACCGGACGAATCCGTATGCGCCCAGTTTCAGCATGATGGCCGCCAGAATGACCGAACCGCCAGTCGGCGCCTCAACGTGTGCATCCGGCAGCCAGGTATGCACCGGCCACATCGGAACCTTGACGGCAAACGCGGTCAGCATGGCGATAAACAGCCATATCTGGACATTCAGCGCCAGCGGCGTCATATACCATGTGAAAATATTGAAACTGTTTGTCTGCAAATAGAGGTACAGAATGGCGATCAGCATCGGCAGGGAACCGAAAAAGGTATAGAGGAAAAACTTGAATGCCGCATAGACACGGCGTTCTCCTCCCCAGACACCGATAATGACGAACATCGGTATCAGCGTCGCTTCAAAGAAAACATAGAAAAGCAGGCCGTCGAAAGTAGAAAAAACGCCGATCATCAGACCGGACAGGACCAGAAAGGCTCCCATATACTGCGCAACCTGCTTCTGAACGACCGACCAGCTCGATACAACCACCACCAGCGTCATCAGCGCCGTCAATACAACAAGCCATACTGAAATGCCATCCACGCCCAGCGCATATTCGACATGAAAAAGCCGGATCCAGGAATGTTTTTCCACAAACTGCATTCCATGAGCGTTCCGGTCGAATTGAACGACCAGAGGCAATGTGACGACAAAGCTTGCAGCCGCTCCTAAAAGAGACAGATACCGGACGAAAGTCTCTCTTTCATCTTTCCCGGTCACCAGCACCAGCAAACCGAAAAACACCGGACACCAGATCGCCAGCGACAGGAATGGAACAGTGGAATATGACAAAGTAGGCATAACTTTTTATCTCAAACTGACAGGCACAAACCAGAACAGCAGACACAACAATCCGATGATCATGATAAATACGTACTGGTACAAATATCCGGACTGGAAATACCTGATAACAACCGAGAACCATCCCATCACTTTCGATCCTCCCGTCACGGTACCGTCTATCATCGTCACATCGCCCGCTTTCCAGAGCAGATATCCCAGACGTTTTGTCCCCTTCACCAGAACATTCGACACGATCCAGTCGATATCGCCGATCCTGAATACGAAAGAAGCCAGCCATTTCGTTCCCCGGATGACAAAACGGGAAATGATCCAGTTCTCGATCATGATCACATCGATCCATTTCCAGAACACCTTGCCCAGCCACAAGGCACTGTCGACAAAAACACTTTTATACACTGAATCCAGATAATACTGCCCGACCAGCAGACGATACACGAAGCGCATTTTCCGGCGTAGCCGGATCGGCATGACCGGATTGACCATGTAGAAATACCATGCTGTGGCGATCCCTGCCATAACCAGCCAGAATGTCGGCGTCATGATCTCATGCCATGTCATTGAAAGCGCATTCTCGAAATGAAGCGTCATCCAATACATCACCGGATGCCGTTCATGATCGATGAAAATCACATCGTCGAAAAAAGCGCCGTAAAGCATGGAACCGATAGCGAAATAACCGATAACGACTGATGGAATGGCAAGCAACAGAAGCGGCAGACGGATGACCCAGGGCGATTCATGCGGTTTTTCACCCGGCAAGAGCCCGATCAGACTGCCTTGCGGGACTTTTTCCTTTTCGGCCGTTTTCAGATTGACCAGCTGCTGGCGCTGGAAACGCTCGCGCCCGTGGAACACATAGAAAAACAGGCGGAACGTATAAAAACCGGTCACGAACAGGCCGATGATGACCGCAGCCAGTGCCAGCGTCGCTCCGTGAACGGATGATGCACGGATGGCTCCGATAATCGATTCCTTGGAATAGAATCCCGAAAAGAAAGGCACGCCGACAAGCGCCAGAGAACCGACCAGTGCTGCCGCATATGTCCAGGGCATGTATTTGGCAAGCCCGCCCATGTTCCGGATATCCTGATCGTGACGCATGCCGAGGATGACCGACCCGACCGCAAGGAACAGAAGCGCCTTGAAAAAGGCATGCGTCATCAGATGGAATACGGCTGCCGAATACGCCGACGCTCCCAGTGCCACGACCATATACCCCAGCTGCGACAGGGTCGAATAGGCGACGATCCGTTTGATATCGGTCTGTACCATCGCCACCAATCCGAGGAAAAGGGCGGAAATAGCGCCCACAATCACCATGACCGACAGTGCCGTTTCAGACAACTCATAAAGCGGCGACAAACGGGCCACTATGAATATACCGGCCGTCACCATGGTGGCGGCATGGATCAGTGCGGAAATCGGTGTCGGGCCTTCCATGGAATCCGGCAGCCAGACATGAAACGGAAACTGTGCGGATTTACCCATCGCCCCGACGAACAGGAAAAGAACGATCGCCGTGATGACCAGCATGCCCGTTCCCGGAACGGTCATCGCCGCCAGCTGTTCACGCACATCGAAAACATCCCGGTAATTCAGCGAACCTGCAAAAGCGAAAACCAGCCCGATCCCGATAATAAACCCGAAGTCACCCACCCTGTTGATCAGAAAAGCCTTCAGCCCCGCGGAAACCGCAGTCGGTTTCTCCAGCCAGAAACCGATCAGAAGGTAGGACATCACGCCTACCGCTTCCCAGCCGAAAAAGAGCTGGATGAAATTGTTGCTCATCACCAGCGAAAGCATGGCGAACGTGAACAGGGAAATATAGGAAAAGAAACGGCTGACGTTATCATCGTTTTCCATATATCCCATGGAATAAACATGGACCAACAGCGAAATGAACGTTACCAGCGCCATCATCATCGCCGACAGCGAATCGATCATGAATCCGATCTCGAGCAGTGTTCCGCCGACCGTCATCCACGTATAGACGGCTCTATCGAAGCGGGCCCCGTCCATGACATCCAGCAGGATCATGAGCGAGCAGACAAAGGAAACGGATACACCGGCAACTGTCACCGCCTTGGAGGTGCGCCTGCGGATCATGTGGCCACCAAACAGCGATCCCATCAGCCCCGCAACCAGCGCGCCCGCAAGCGGCGCGAAAAGCGCGACATACAACAAATGAACATTCAGTTGGTCAGGCATGTCCGTTCTTTCCGTTGGTTATGCATATTCAAAATCCGTCACCCTTTCAGACTGTCCATATCGTCGGCCCTGACCGAATGGATTTTCCTGAAGAGAATCACCAGTATTCCCAGCCCTATGGCTGTCTCGGAAGCGGCAATGGTCAGGATGAAAAAAACAAATATCTGGCCGGCAATATCGCCGAGATAATGGGAAAAAGCAATAAAATTCATGTTGATCGCCAAAAGCATCAGCTCGATCGACATCAAAAGCACCAGCAGATTGCGCCGGTTCATGAAAATCCCCATCACCGCAATCGAAAACAGGATTGCGCCTAGGATCAGGTAATGGACAAGTGTCACGCTCACTGGCCGCCTCCCTGTTTCCTGCCATCTTTCCCGCTTCCAGCCGTTTCGATGGTCGCGACGCTTTCCGCTTCCATTTCGACGATTCTGATCCTTTCTTCCGGCCGGACGCGCACCGCGATACTGGCCGGCGTATATTTGGCGTCACTGCGGTGCCGGATCGTCAGCGTCACGGCAGCGACCAGCGCGACCAGCAGTATGATGGCTGCGATTTCGATATTGAACAGATAATCCGTAAACAGCGCTTTCCCGATTTCTGCCGTCAGACCGATACGCGACGCATCTTCCGGCGCATGCAGATCGGGCGAATAAAAACCCCTGAAAAGAACGGCAGACATTTCCAGCACGATCAGGACACCAACCAGTGTCGCAACAGCCATGTTTTTTCTGGCCACCCGTTTCAATTCCATCATGTCGATATCCAGCATCATCACGACAAACAAAAACAGCACCATCACTGCACCGACATAGACCAGCATCAGAATCAGCGCCAGAAATTCCGCCTTGAGCAGGACCCAGAGTGCCGCTCCCGTGAAAAACGAGAGGACGAGATACAAAACGGCATGAACCGGATTGCCCGACGTCACCACGCGCAAGGCCGCTAGCGTCAGGATGGCGGCAAAGACATAAAACAGGACTGTTTCGAATTCCATAACTTCATCAACCGGACTATCATCAGCGATAAGGCGCATCCGCTTCTTTCGCTTCCCTTATTTCCTTTCCGTAAGTATCGCCGACGGACAGCAGAACCTCCTTGGAAAAGAGCAGATCGCCTTTTGCATCGGCGACATATTCGAACATCGGTATCTCGACAATGGCATCGACCGGACAGGCTTCCTCGCACAGCCCGCAGAAAATGCATTTGCTCTGGTCAATATCATAACGTGTCGTACGCCGCGATCCATCCTCACGTTCCCCGATTTCAATAGTAATCGCCTTTGCCGGGCAAACCGACTCGCACAGTTTGCAGCCAATGCATTTTTCCTCTCCGTTCTCATCGCGCATCAGTGCATGCATCCCCCTGAAACGCGGAGACAACGGTGTCTTCTCCTCCGGATAGCGGACGGTCGGTTTCTTTCTGAACATGATGCGCAAGGTCAACGCCAGCCCCTGCAACAGTTCGGCCAGTGCGAATGTTCTGATAAAGTGCCTGATCGCTTTCATCGCTTCCTCACCACCATATATTCAGGGGCGTCTGCATCCAGCAGGCGACTAGAACCAGATAGGCCAGCGTAACCGGAATGAACACCTTCCAGCCGAGACGCATGGTATGGTCATAACGGTACCGTGGAAAAGTACCCCGTACCCAGATAAACAGGAAAACGATGAAAAACGTCTTGGCGCCTAGCCAGATCCATCCCGGCACCCATGCCAGAAAAGGCCAGTTCACCGGTGCTAGCCATCCGCCCAGAAACATGACCGAAGCCAGCGCTGAAAAAAGTATGATATTGGCATACTCCGCCAGATAGAACATGGCAAATGCCATACCGGAATACTCGACCATATAACCGGCCACGATTTCCGATTCGCCTTCCACCGTATCGAATGGATGGCGTCCCGTTTCAGCAATCGCACAGACAATATAAATGACGAAGAGCGGAAAAAGCGGAATCCAGTTCCACGACAGAAACGTGAAACCGTGTGAAGCGAAGAATCCATGACTCTGGCCGACCACGATATCGGAAAGGTTCAGGCTGCCCGAAACAAGCAGTACCGTCACCAGAACGAACCCCAACGGGATGCCGAAAGAAATCATCTGTGCCGAGGCACGCACGGCCCCTAGGAAGGCATATTTGGAATTGGACGCCCATCCCGCAATGATGATGCCATAGACACCGATTGACGTAACCGCCATCAGAAACAACAACCCGGCATTCACATCGGCCAGTACGATATCCGCTCCGAAAGGGATGACCGCCCATGCCACCAGTGCCGGTCCGATCGTCAGTACAGGAGCCAGCCAGAAAAGGAACCGGTCAGCCCGTGCGGGGACAATGATTTCTTTCAGAAGCAGCTTGAAGGCATCGGCAATCGGCTGAAGCAGACCGAGCGGACCGACACGGTTCGGGCCGAGCCGTGCATGCATCCAGCCTATCACCTTGCGCTCCCAAAGCGTCAGGAATGTGACTAGTCCAAGAACGGGAACCAGAATGACCGCGATCTTGAGCAGTATCCAGACCACCAGCCACATCGGGCCGAAAAACAACCGGCCGTAATGATGGATCAGATTCAGGATTTCGGCCATCATATGCGTTCCACCCTGATCGGTCCGCCGATCGGCCCTAGCATGGCGGTTGCCGCATGGCCAGTTGCCAGTCTGATCACGTTACCCGCCAGCGCCGTATCACGGCAGGCAGGCAAAACTGCCTCACCTTCCGGCTGTATGACACGGACAGCTTCGCCTTCCGCCAGCCCCAGTTCACTGAACAGGCCTTCCGGCAAATGCACGACCGGGCTCTGCGCTGCCCGGGTCTGTTGCAACGCTTCAGCACGACGTACGATCATGTCCGAGAAATAAAGCGGAACATCCGCAACCCGCGTGTATCCCTTCTCCGGCAACGACGACTCGCAAACAGGCAATTTGCCACTCACGTTATTCAACACCTCTGACAGATCCTGTCCACCCAGGCATTCGTCCCTGATTTCTTCCGTGGTTTCATATCCGAACCCTGGCAAATCCAGAAAATTTCCAAGCACCCGCAGCACTTTCCAGGCCGGTCTGGTCTGCCCCACAGGGGCAACGGCGCCCTCGAAAGACTGTGCCCGTCCCTCGAAACTGACAAAAGTCCCCGAAGTTTCGGTAAACGGTGAAACCGGCAACAACACATCAGCATAATCCGGACTTTGTCTGAAAGGCGACATCGCGACCACCATTTCCGCCTGCTTCAGTGCCGCAAGCATTTCCGGCTGACGGGCGGCGTCCAGTTCCGGTTCGGTATGCAGCAAAAGAAAAGCCTTCGTCGATTCCGATACGATGTTTTCAAGCGAAATCCCCGATTCCACTGCCGGAATCGCACCGGCCAGACAGGCTCCGGCCGCGTTGGCCCCTTCCGTCAGACAACCGAGCGTCGCCCCGGTTGCATCCGCAATCCATTCAGCTGCCCTGTGCAGAAGCGACGCCTTTTCATGCCGCAGGGCAAGTGAACCCAGAAACAGCGCTTTTCTACCTTCCTCCATCAGGGAAATGGCAAACGGTTCCGCACGGCCCGAAACAGTGCCTTCGCCGAATCCGTCCGGTACCGGTACGCCCTTTTTGGTGGCGATCACGCAAATGATTTCCCCCAGTACCGACAGCCATTCATCCGGTGAAACGACCAGCCTGTTTTCAACCGGCATCAACCAGTCGTCATCAACGGCATGCAGCATATCGATTCCGGCACCTGCAAACGCCGCTTTCCGGAAACGTGCCGCAAGCAGCGGAGCATCCTGCCGCAGGAAAGACCCGATCACCAGTATACGATCCAGATTGCCGATTTCTTCCACTTTCATCCCCAGCCAGGGAACGATTCGGCCATCCAGTGAAAAATCAGACTGTCTGAGCCGGAATTCGATTTTTTCCGATCCCAATCCCCGCATCAGCTTCTGCAACAGGAAACATTCTTCCAGAGTCGCTTGCGCCGAAGTTAATGCCGCCAGCGACATCGGACCATGATCCTGCCGGATACTTTTCAGCCCATGCGCGACATAATTCAGCGCCGTTTCCCAGTCCGTTTCGATCCAGCGGTTATCCTGCTTGACCATCGGCACCGTCAGCCGGTCGGAACCGTTCAACGCTTCACAGGAAAAACGGTCACGGTCGGAAAGCCAGCATTCGTTGACCGACTCGTTTTCGAATGGCAATACCCGCATGACCTTGCCGCGCAAGGTCTGGACATTCATGTTCGATCCGAGGCCGTCATGGGGACTGACGGAAAAGTGGCTGGACAGTTCCCATCCCCGCGCCTTGTAACGGAAAAGTTTCGATGTCAGCGCCCCGACAGGACACACATCAATCATATTGCCTGACAGTTCGGAATTGACCCATGTCTTCGGGAAAGTCGTGATCTCGGAACGGTCGCCACGGTTGACCATACCGAACTCCGCCAATCCGCCGATTTCCGTTCCGAAACGAATGCAGCGTGTACACTGGATACACCGGCTCATTTCCTGCATCGAAATCAGCGGCCCCGCATCCTTGGCAAAAACAATCCGTTTTTCTTCCCTGTACCGAGAAGCATTGGCCCCATATTCAACGGAATAATCCTGCAACAGACATTCCCCCCCCTGATCGCAGACAGGACAGTCCAGAGGATGATTGATCAGCAGAAACTCCATCACCGCCCGTCTGGCCTTGACAACCTCTTCCGTATCGGTATGGACGACCATGCCTTCCGTGACCGGTGTAGCGCAAGCAGGTACCAGCCTGTGCATCTTTTCGACTTCGACCAGACACATCCGGCAACTGGCCGTAATCGACAGTTTCTTGTGATAGCAGAAATGCGGTATCGGTCTACCTGCATCCAGCGCCGCCTGCAATAATGGGCTGCCCGGCTCCGCCTTTATTTTTTCGCCATCGATTTCTATTTCAACCATATCGCCTAAGTCGGCCCGTCAAATTCAACAGGACACCGTTTGTGTTCAATGTGACATTCGAATTCATGCCGGAAATGCTTCAGAAACGATCTGACCGGCATTGCCGCCGCATCGCCCAATGCGCAAATCGTCCGTCCCTGTATATTGGCCGCCACCGAATCCAGCAAATCCAGATCGTCCGGTATCCCATCGCCCCGTTCAATCCGTTCAATTAGCCTGACCAGCCAGCCGGTACCTTCCCTGCACGGCGTACACTGTCCGCAGGATTCATTCCGGTAAAAGCGTGACAGGTTCAGAAGCGATTTCACCATACAACGGGTTTCATCCAGAACAATGACGCCCCCTGTACCCAGCATCGATCCGGCCTTCTCTATCGAATCATAATCCATATTCAGCTGCAACATCGCTTCACCCGGCAGAACCGGCGAAGACGAGCCGCCCGGAATCACAGCCTTGATCTTTTTGCCGTTCCTGACCCCCCCCGCCAGAGCCAGCAATTCGGTAAAGGAAATGCCCAGAGGCACTTCATAATTGCCCGGAAAAACCACATCGCCGGAAAGGGAAAATATTTTCGTTCCCGAGCATCCCTTCCGGCCAAGAGCCGCCCAGCGTTCTCCTCCATACGCCATGATGAAAGGCACATAAGCCAGCGTTTCCACATTATTGACCGTCGTCGGTTGTCCATACAGACCGTTTGCGGCCGGAAACGGCGGCTTGAACCTCGGCTGTCCACGTTTGCCTTCCATCGACTCCAGCAAAGCGGTTTCCTCTCCGCAGATATAGGCGCCATACCCATGAACGGCATGCAATTCGAAATCAAAGCCCGAACCCAGCAGATTTTTCCCGATGAATCCCGCTTCGCGAGCCTGTTCGATCGCTTCCTCGAAACGTTCGTAAACCGACCAGATTTCGCCATGCACATAGACATAACCTGCAGTAATCCTCATGGCACAGGCAGCGATCAGCATTCCCTCGATCACGGCATGCGGATTGTACCGGAGGATATCGCGATCCTTGAACGTCCCCGGTTCGCTTTCATCCGCATTGCAGATCAGGTAAGTCTGCCCGGCATGATCTTTCGGCATGAACCCCCATTTGACTGCGGTCGGGAACCCTGCACCACCCCGCCCCCGCAATCCGGCAGCCCTGACTTCGGCGACAATCCGCTCTGCCGGCATACGATCGTCAAGAATACGCCGGATCTGTTCGTACCCTCCGCGAGCCACATAATCCGCCAGCGTCCAGTTATCGCCCGTCAGCCCCCGGAAAAGTACCGGTTCGGCATGACGGTCATGCAGGCAGGTCATTATTTCAGTTCCTCCAGCAACCTGTCGATTTTGTCTTTCGACATGCGCATATACATGTTCTTGTTGTTCACCAGAATGACCGGGCCATCGCCACAAGCCCCCATGCATTCGCTTTCCACCAGCGTGAACAGACCGTCCGGCGTCGTTTCGCCGAATCCGATATTGAGTTTTTCTTTCAGATACTGTGCGGCTCGATCGCTTCCAGTCATTTCACAGGGCAAATTACAGCATACGGCGATCTTGTATTTCCCGACAGGCCGGGTGTTGAACATACTGTAAAAAGTGGCGACTTCCTCGATGGCAATCGCAGGAACACCCAGATAATCGGCGATTTCCTGCATCACTTCCGGGGACAGCCAGCCTTTTTCATCCTGTGCGATTGTCAGGGCAGCAATCGCCGCCGACCGTTTTTTGGTGGCAGGAAACTTTGCCAGTTCCTTTTCGATTTTCCGGTAGGATTCCTCACTCAACAACATATCTCGCCTATTTCCGCACACTAGCGATCCACTTCGCCAAACACAATATCAATGCTGCCGATCACCGCAACGGCATCCGGTATCAGATGTCCTTTGATCAATTTTTCCAGCCCCTGCAAATGGACAAAAGAAGGCGCCCTGATTTTCATTCTGAAAGGCTTGTTGGCGCCATCGGAAATCATGTAAATGCCGAATTCCCCCTTGGGGGCTTCCACCGCCGAATACACCTCGCCTGCCGGCAAGTGGAAACCTTCTGTAAACAGTTTGAAATGATGGATCAGTTCTTCCATGCCGGCTTTCATTTTTTCACGGGAAGGCGGCGATACCCGATAATCGTCGGACCTGACCGGTCCCGGATTTTTTTTCAACCAGTCCACACACTGCCGGATGATCCGGTTCGACTGGCGCAATTCCGCAACACGCACCAGATAGCGGTCATAGCAGTCGCCTTCCCGACCGACCGGAACGGCGAAATCGATCCTGTCGTACACTTCGTAAGGCTGTTTTTTCCGCAAATCCCATTCCACCCCTGAACCGCGCAACATCGGGCCTGTGAAACCGGATGCCAGCGCCTCTTCCGGAGAAATGACCCCGACCCCGACCAGCCGCTGTTTCCAGATGCGGTTATCCGTCAGCAGCGTTTCATACTCATCGACACATTTCGGGAAGCGATTTGTAAAATCCTCAATAAAATCCAGAAGGGTTCCCTGCCGGTTCGCATTCAGCGCTGCGACCCGCCTGTCGCTCTGGAAACGGGTCTTTTTGAACTGCGGCATCGAATCCGGCAAATCGCGATTGACCCCTCCCGGCCGGTAATAGGCCGCATGCATCCGAGCCCCGCTCGCCGCCTCATAACAGTCCATCAGGTCTTCACGCTCGCGGAAGGCATACAAAAACACCCCCATGGCACCCATATCCAGCGCCTGCGAACCGATCCAGAGCAAATGGCTCATGATCCGCGTCATTTCGTCGAACATGACCCGGATATACTGTGCACGGATTGGAACTTCGAGCCCCAGCATCTTTTCGATCGCCATCACATAGGCATGCTCGCTGCACATCATCGAGACATAATCGAGCCGGTCCATATAAGGCAGCGCCTGCAGATAAGTCCGCTGTTCAGCCAGTTTTTCCGTCGCACGATGCAGCATGCCGATATGAGGATCGGCACGCACGATCGTTTCGCCATCCAGTTCCAGAATCAGGCGGAGCACACCATGTGCCGAAGGATGCTGCGGGCCGAAATTGACCGTGTAATTGCGGATTTCTGCCATTACTTTCCACTCCTGCCGGAACTCCGGATCACGCGTGGCGTGATTTCACGCGGCTCGATCGTGACCGGCTGATAGACAACCCGTTTTTCCTTCTCGTCATAACGCATTTCGACATAGCCCTGAACCGGAAAATCCTTCCTGAACGGATGTCCGACAAAACCGTAATCGGTCAGAATACGCCGCAAATCGGGATGTCCCCTGAAAAGAATGCCGTACAGATCAAACGCTTCCCGCTCGAACCAGTTGGCCGACGGCCAGATTCCGATAACCGATGGTACCTCGGGCATTTCATCACCGCCGGCGAAAACACGCACTCTCAGCCGACAGTTAAACGTCAGAGATAGCAAATGAACAACGACAGCGAAACGCCGTCCATCCTGACCGTTTTCAGGATGACCGCCATATCCGGCATAATCTACGCCACACAAATCGATCAGTTCCTCAAAACGCATGGACGGATCATCCCGCAATGTCCGCATGACCTCCGGATAGGCCGACCGTTCGACCTCGACCGTCACTTCGCCAAACGCTTCGGAAACACCAAGAATATTCTCTCCGAGAAGGATGCGCACGCTTTCTGCCAGTTCAGCCGGATTTCTCTGCATGGTTTTCTCCGTTTACTGGCGTGCAATGGTGGAAGTACGCCGGATTTTCCCGCGTAGCTGCATCAGTGCATACAGAAGGGCTTCAGCTGTCGGCGGGCATCCCGGGACATAAATATCGACCGGCACGATCCGGTCACACCCTCTGACCACTGAATAGGAATCATGATAATAACCGCCCCCGTTGGCGCAGGATCCCATGGAAACGACCCAACGCGGTTCGGCCATCTGGTCATATACCCTGCGCAAGGCTGGCGCCATCTTGTTGCAAAGCGTTCCCGCCACAATCATCAGATCGGATTGCCGTGGGGAAGCACGGAAGAAAGTACCGAACCGGTCCATGTCATAGCGCGAAGCGCTGCTGTGCATCATCTCGATAGCACAGCAAGCCAGACCGAACGACACGGGCCAGACCGACCCAGTACGCAACCAGTTGATGGCCGTATCCAGTGTCGTCGTCACAAATCCCTTGTTCAGCAGACCATCAATAGCCACAGATCACTCCCAATTGAGCGCTCCCTTTTTCCACAAATACCAGAAACCGGCCATCAGTTCCGCCAGAAAAACCATGACTGCGACAAAAGCCTCCCATCCCAGATCGCGCATGGCGGCTGCCCAGGGAAACAGAAAGGCAGTTTCCAAGTCGAAAAGAATGAACAGAATCGCAATCAGGTAAAACCGCACATCGAATTTCATGCGAGCATCCTCGAACGGCGCAAAACCGCATTCATAAGGAGACAGTTTTTCGGAATCCGGCCTGTGAGGTGCAAGAAACCTGCCCAGAAAAAGAGAGAAAACGCCAAAAAACAACGCAACCAGAAGAAAGAGCAGAACGGGGAAGTAATTTTCTAGATTCACGTTCAACGTTTGATGACAGGAAACATTGAAAGACGGGACGTGCCCACCCATATGGCGCGCATTTCCAGAAAGCGATGCCGGCATGCTCGTCAACACAAACGAAAACCAGACCCGGAACGCAGACTAAAGAAACGTTTTGCCGACATACTAAGGTTATATGATACACTGAAACACGATTTTCCTCAAAAAGAACATTCATGTTATCCGGACAGGCATATCCCGCTTTCCGGCAGATGTCTTCCCTTGCCGTACCGTTCTCCGTCGCAAAGCGCGCACCAATATCCGGAACCATTCAACGGTTCCTTGCCATATTGACCATTCTCACCTTTTCCGGGCCATAAAACCGCATCGGCAGAACAGGCATCCCGTCAACGGGCCAAACGAGCACAAAAGAAAAATCTTCCATCTTTCACTCCCCCGAAAAATGATCGGATAAGCAGGGACCGGCACCGTCCGCAACATCACCGGAAATATGTCTGACCCTAATATACTGTCTTTTCACGCTGTTCCTATACCCGTACGCTACCGAAAACGTCTGTTTTCCGGACAAACAGGCTGCCTTTCTGACCACACTTTTCCGATTTTCACCGAAACGAACAACACCACATGCCCAGGCGTCACGTTGTACTTGTCTCCAAAGAATGGATTATTTCCGCAGCGTTATCCCGTATACTATCCCGTGACCGGTCACTCATTGGCCTTCCGGCAGATTTCCTACTGGACCATACATACATTTTCGGGAGAACAGGCGTGTTCAAAAAATGGCTTTTTTCCATGATGCTGGGTTGTTCGGCCTGTCTGTTCGCAATACCGGCGCACACGACGGAAAGCGGTTTTTCCCGTCCGCAGGCAGGTCCCTCTCAACCGGCAAAATCGCTTTCCGCAAAAAAACTGGTCGCGCTGGCTGAAAGCGGCGACAGTAACGCCCAGTTTTCTCTGGCCATGGCATATTACTATGGCAGGGATATCCCGAAAGATTATGAAAAAGCGGCGTACTGGGCTCAGAAAGCCTCCGAGAAAGGACTGTCCGATGCCCAGTATGCATTGGGAACCCTTTACTATCACGGAAAGGGCGTCACACGTGATTACGGAAAAGCCATCCACTGGTACCAGATGGCAGCAAACCAGAAAAACGCCAAGGCCCAATACGCCTTGGGCGCTATGTATGGTTATGGCGATGGCATATCGCAGGATTACCGGAAAGCGACCGACCTGTTCCGGATGGCGGCCGAACAGGGAAACGCGGATGCACAGCACGCCCTGGGCATCATGTACGACTGGGGCAAGGGCGTCTCGCAGAATAGCGAAAAAGCGGTTTATTGGTACCGTAAAGCAGCGGAACAGGGAAACGCTCCCGGTGAATACAATCTGGGCCTTATGTATATCAGGGGAGAAGGCATTTCACGCGATCCACAAAAAGCCTTCGATCTGTTTAGGCGTGCCGCAGAACATGGACTGGCAGAAGCTCAGTACAGCCTAGGCGTCATGGTTTCCGATGGGATCGGAACAGCACGGAACCGGAAAAGCGCGGCGTACTGGTATCAGAAAGCCGCCGCACAGGGCCATGCCATGGCGCAGAATGCACTGGCAATCATGTACATGGAAGGAAACAGCATTCCCCGAGATGACCGGAAAGCATTTGACCTGTTCAGGAACGCCGCCAGAAAACGAATTCCCGAAGCACAGGCAAATCTGGGACTGATGTACGCTAGGGGACAGGGAACACAAAAAAATTATCTGTATGCCTACGTTCTGGCAAACCATGCCGCCCAAAGCATTCAGGATGCTGGAAAACTGCGGAATGAACTGGAAAAAATCATGACGCGCGAAGATCTCGCCAGAACACAAGCCATAACGGTAGAAGATATCCTGAACGACGCCGGGACTTGAACGAGCTAATAAAGAGCCGAAGCGCCGCATCCGGTACTTGACGCCAGATCAGATACAGCGGCTCATGC
>CAZRQR010000022.1:12628-19075 GCA_964602435.1 uncultured Oxalobacter sp. | reverse complement strand
TTTACAAGGGGACAATTTTTTGTATGGTTTGCTGAAGCTGAAGACCGCCCTGTTCATTGAAGAGAATCTGGACCGGATACCAGTTGTGATCGGGTGCAAGCCAGACATTCATTTTCTGGTCTTTTTTGCCGTTTCTTGAAAGCTGGACTGTCCTGATTTGTCCCATTGGCGTGACAAGGTTGCCGGTGTTGGCGACATGGAATGTCCATGGTTCCGCTTTGCTGCGGCCGGCGACCTGGAAAGTCAGTGTGGAGCCGGGAACGAGACGTTCCGGATTGGCTCGGGCTATTGAAATCAGCTGCCATACGATGCTCGCACGGTCCTGTGTCGTTTCCCTGAGGGGAGCTGTCCTGTTTTCGCGAAAAGTGATTGTGTGGTCGGCATAATTGAACAGGGTTGTCGTCTGGGCTTTCCGAGGCCGTTTTTCGATATATTTTTCCGGAACAAGTCCCGCGGCAGTAATCAGACCGCTGCTGTCGGCATCCAGAATTTTGCCGAGAAGCGATATTTTCGCCTTGTTCTGAATGGAATACCGCTGTTTGTCGGCTTTCCAGCGAATGAAGGAATTTCCGTTCATGCCAAGTCCGTTATATTCCGCTTTTACGGCGTAAGTCAGTTCGGCGGATGGAGGTATATCAGCATTCATGGAAAGGTCTTGGCTAGCACAGGTTAATGTGGAGAAGGACAGCAAAGCCAGCCATACCATAAAATTGCGTATATTCTTCATTTCGGGCTTTCGATCGGCTTGTGATATAAACAAATATGGCAGATATTTCCGCTATGTCGATGATTGATACAAATAGAAACAAAAGAAAGAACCTGATAAAGCTTATCATGCCAGGACAGGCGAATATATTTTTTGTTCGTTGATGGTACAGTGTCTTTTGTTTGCAGTGGAAGCGGCACGGATTTTCGGAGTCTCAAATGGTCTCTTTTGATAAGAAAATATGCAGCCGGACGGCGATACGTTCGAAAATATCGGACTTGCCGAAACCGGTAGTTTTTACAAATGGCGTTTTCGATATTCTCCATCGGGGGCACGTCACTTATCTCGCACAGGCACGTGAACTGGGTGCATCGCTTGTCGTTGCCGTCAATACGGATGAGTCGGTGAAACGGCTGGGCAAGGGAGACGATCGTCCGATCAATTCCTGTGAAGACCGGATGGCTGTTCTGGCTGCGCTGGAATCGGTCAGTGCGGTTGTGCCGTTCGGCGAGGATACGGCACAGGCAATCGTTCGGGAATGCCGTCCGGATATTTATGTCAAGGGCGGGGATTATGATATGCACGCTATCCCTGAGGGAAAGGAAGTACTCGCTTACGGTGGAAAGGTTATGGCGATTGGTTTCGAATATGACAGATCGACAACTGCTCTGCTTGACAAAGTCCGCCGGTCAGGATGATGGCAGGTCTGTGTCATTGTCGTCAGATGCCAGACTGCTGAAATCATAAAGGCGGTTGTCCATCAGATGCGAAGGGACAACGGTAGAGAGCGATGAAAAGATATTTTCGATTCTCCCGGGATATTTTTTTTCCCATTCCCGAATCAGCATTTTGATTTGCCGACGTTGCAGGTTTTCCCTGACACCACACAGGTTCTTGGGAAAGACGGGATATTGCCGGATTTCGGCGAAGCGCTCGATATCGGTTTCCTTCACGTAAACAAGCGGGCGGATCACGATGTGTTTGCCGTCGTTTGTTTTCAGTTTGGGAGGCATACTCTTGATTTTGGAACCGAAGAACAGATTCAGGAAAAAGGTTTCCAGTACATCGTCCCGATGATGTCCCAGTGCGATTTTGGTTGCTCCCAGTTCGCTTGCAACACGGTAAAGGATACCCCTGCGCAGACGGGAGCAAAGTGAACAGACCGGTTTGTTCTCCGGTATCAAACGCCGGATGATGCTGAAGATGTCCTGTGTTTCGATATGAAAGGGAATATTTCTTTCTGACAGATAAACAGGCAGGATATCTTTCGGAAATCCTGGCAGATTCTGGTCAAGATGGACAGCGACGATATCGAAATGAACGGGGGCACGTGTCTGGAGACCCAGAAGAATATCCAGCAAGGTGAAACTGTCCTTGCCGCCAGACATGCAGACCATGACTTTGTCTCCGTCTTTGATCAGGTTGAAATTGCCGATAGCCTTGCCGACCTGACGGTAAAGACGTTTGGCCAGCTTGTTGTTTTCGAAACCGGCCTTGTAAAATTGCCTGCGGGTTGCCATCTTCCGGAATGAAATCAGCTGTCCTCGCGAAAGCGGAAGATTTCGACGCCGATACTGTCGCAATCTTCGTAAACATCGGGTTTTTCCGAGGAGACACGGACGGCCAGTACATGGGGATGGGCCAGCAGCATGCTGGCGACATCATCGCATAATGTTTCCTGGAGATTGATATGTCCTCTGGATGTACGTTCGAACAGGGTATCCCGGATGAACGAATAATCCACAACTTCTGCAAGCTGGTCGTTGACCGGTGTCGACAGGGCCAGAGGAATGTACAGGTCCACATTGATCAGCAGGCGCTGTGCGCGTTTCTTTTCGAAATCATGAACGCCGATTTTGACGGGAACTTCATAATTTCGCAGAAAAAGCCGGCGGCAGTTTTTCAGTTTTGGATGAAGAAGTGTATGCATAAAATCAAGAGTTGTTTTGCGCACTCATTTTGGCAATGAACATGACGTCCTGCGACAAGGGAATGAGATGCTGGCCACCGTCAACCATAATGGTTGTACCGGTAATGGCGGGAGAATCGAGAATGAAACAGACGGCCGAGGCAATATCTTCAGGTGTACTGGATCGGCCCAAAGGAGTGTTTTTGTGGGCGATCTGGAAGTCCTGCTCGGTTTGTTCTCCCGATACGAGTGTGATACCGGGTGCGATACCGACAACGCGAAGTTTGGGGGCAAGTTCCTGTGCAAGCAATGTCGTCGCCGTGTTCAGGGCTGCTTTCGATAGGGTATAGGACAGGAAACTGGGATTGAGATTGTCCAGTTTCTGGTCGAGCAGGTTGACGACGACAGATTGCGATCCTTCCGGTGTCATGGCATGAAGGGCGCGTGATAGCAGGACCGGTGCAGTCAGATTTGTACGCATGTGGAAATCCAGGGAATGCGCCGAAAAATCCGTTACGCTGTCATGCTCGAAAACGGAAGCATTGTTGACCAGACATGAAGGCCTTCCCAGTACATCCTCGACTCGCTGCAGCAACCGGTTTACCGCTTCTTCATCCGTCAGGTCGCAATGCAGTGTGACGGAACGACGGCCCAGTTTGCGGATATCTTCAGCGGTTGCCTGTGCTTCACTTTCTGAAAAACGGTAATGGACTGCGACATCCCAGCCATGTCTGGCAAGAGACAGGGCAATGACACGGCCGATACGTCTGGCAGCACCGGTTACCAATGCGATTCCACGATTGGTCATACATGAAATTCCATTTTTCTGTCTGAAAACGAAATTGTACGCGAAGCGGCCGTTTTTGAGAAAAGTAATGAAGAAACATGCGGCGGGAATATGGTTCTTTCATCGTTTGGCGTAGACTGTAACGGTTTTCCAAGTGATCGTGACCGGTTTCAGTGATGGCATTTCCTTTACCCCCATCAGAAGCGCTGGCTTCTTCAAATGCATTGAAAAAGCGGATAGCAGACCGTATTGAACGGCAGGACGGCTGGATATCGTTTGCCGATTATATGAATCTGATCCTGTATGAACCGGAATTGGGGTATTACAGCGGTGGTTCGGTCAATCTGGGAATCGGCGGAGATTTTGTAACCGCTCCTGAGATCAGTTCGTTGTATGGCCGTACTCTGGCGAATGCCCTGATTCCCCTGATGGAACAGACCGGACCGCGGCTGCTGGAACTGGGAGCAGGTACCGGGCGTCTTGCGCGTGATATTCTGGATGCATTGCCGGTTTCGGGTGTTTCCTGCGACTATTACAGTATTCTTGAAGTGTCGCCGGAATTGCGGCATCGGCAGAAGCTGACGTTGAGGGGATACGAGCAGGTCGGATGGTTGGATACGTTGCCCGAACCTTTTGAAGGTGTGCTGCTTGCCAATGAAGTGCTGGATGCCATGCCGGTGCAACTGGTCGTGAAGCGGGGTGTGGACTGGCATGAATTGGGTGTCGGCTGCAAAAATGGCAATTTCGTTTTTGACGAACGTCCGGCCAGTCAGGCACTGGCGGACTGGATAGCCTTCCAGATTCCGGATTCCGTTTGTCTGCCGGATGGATATGTCACTGAAGTCCATACACGGGCATGTGCATTCATCCGGTCTCTTGCGAAGATGCTGACGGCAGGAAGGGCAGGTGCTGCCGTTTTTATCGATTACGGGTTTCCGGGACATGAGTATTATCATCCGGAAAGAACGGCAGGTACACTGATGTGCCATTACCGGCATCATGCGCATGCCGATCCGTTTTTCATGCCAGGTTTGCAGGATGTAACCGCGCATCTCGATTTTTCCGCCATGGCTCGGATGGCCGTCAAACATGGGCTGGATATTCTTTGTTATGCCAGTCAGGCGAATTTTTTGATCGGAGCCGGATTGACCGGACTGGTACAGTGTTTTTCTGGCAACATGAGTGGCGCACAATTCCCGTTGCAATCGCAGGCTGTTCTGAAATTGCTGTCGCCTGCCGAGATGGGAGAACTGTTCAAGGTCATGATTTTGGGACATCACATCATCCCGCCCGCATTCATGTCCGAAATTGACAGAAGCGGACGGTTGTAAATACCGGTGCCGGATTTACTATTTCGATGACGGGGCCTTTGTCATTTTTGCCGTCAGATCTTTTCTCGAGATGGGCTGGGTCCACTCGAAATCGGTTTTTACCTTGTCACGGCGCATGTCCATATTCCAGCCGCCCCTTCCGGAAGACGTTTCCGCCCAGCCGGAAAGGCTGACCGAGACCGGTATCCGGACGGTCGCCATTTTTTTGTCGTTTAGCTGCATATAGGAACGAATGGCGATCTGTTCCATGATTTTCTGTGCAGGCGGCGAACAGTTGTCACGGATATATGCTCGTGCATTCGGATTCTGAAGGACTTTCTGCCAGTCTGTTTCGCCAGGGACGGTGTTGTACAGCCCTTTCATGAATTTGTAGGCGCCGGCTTCTCCCTCACGGAAACGGAGATTGAAATCGTACTGGGCAACATATGTCCAGATTCCGGGCAGCGAATCGGTTTTTTCATAGGAATCGACTTTGATCCATTTGCACTGATAGGCCCTGGAAAGCATGTCGACCATATCATCGTCATTGGGGCGTGCACAGCCTGTCAGTGCTGAAACGACAGGCGCCATGAACAGACAGATGAAAAGCAACCTGTATTTCTTTAAATGTCTGAAAATCATTCCTTGACCTATAAATTGATGGATAATCCGTTTAGCATTCTACTGAAAAATGGACATAAATACATGTTGAAAACATGTTTTCCGATCCAGACAGTCCGATCTGATTCGCGGCACGACTGTGATCAAACACCCCAGTAGATATCTTTTTTCTTTTTGTTGGCAGCTTTCAATAATTGCAGAAACGGATAGGAGCGTGCGGAAAAGCTGACAGGCGGCTCCGGTTTGGGGGGCGTTTTCTTCTTTTCTTCATAAGGATCCAGGTCCTTGTCCCAGTTTTCTTCTTTCTCTTTTTCCCGCCTTTCGCGTTCTTCCTGTTCCAGCCTTTCTCTTTCAGCTTTTTCTTCCGCTTCTATTTTTTTCCGGTGTTCTATTTCCTTTTCAAGTGTTGCGATTGCGGTTTCGGTTTCATCTGCCGTGATGATACCTTTATGGGTGTCTTTTCCGAAAAGATCGAGAATCTGTTTGGCATTTTCTTCAAACATCATAATGTCTGCGCCGGCTTTGGATTTGAATATGACTAGCATGTAATTCTCCTGGATGAGGGTTCAACGGAAGGTCATTTCTTCTTTCAGATTTCCTTCAGGGCTCTTCTGTACTGAATGGCTTCTGCCACATATTCAGGCCTGATCGTAGTGGCCTGTGCCAGATCGGCAATCGTTCTGGCGATTTTCAGGATGCGGTGATAGGCACGTGCCGACCACATCAGCCTGGCCATTGCGTCTTTGAGCAGGCGTTCACCGGATTCGTCAAGGCGGCAGAAGTCGTCTGTTTCTACGGTAGTGAGCAGATTGTTCGGCTTGCACTGCCTGTTCTGCTGGATATCCCGGGCTTGTTTTACCCGACGGGCAATTGTTTCTGACGATTCGCCCGTTTCGGCATATCGGGACAGTTCTTCCTGTCTGAGCGCACCGACTTGTACCTGAATGTCGATCCGGTCAAGAAGCGGGCCGGATATTTTTCTCTGGTAACGTGCGATGGAATCAGGATATTTGGGAACAGACCTGTTATGCCGGGGAATATGTGGAACCAGCACCGGCATACCGGAAACGGCGTTCAGATGGGAACAGACTTCAAGCAGGGTTGCGGCAGGAAG
>CAZRQR010000022.1:0-12528 GCA_964602435.1 uncultured Oxalobacter sp. | reverse complement strand
GGAAGGATGAACGATCTTTGCGCTTCTTTTTCGTTCCGGCTGATGGCAAAGGCCATGGCGAGCGCACCACGAATCGGACGGAGTTCACCGGATAGAGACAGTTTCCCGGCAAATTCATGGCGATCAAGCTGGTTCTGGCTGATTTGTCCCGATGCTGCGAGGATACCCAATGCAATCGGCAAATCGAAATGACCCGATTCCTTCGGGAGATCGGTCGGTGCGAGATTGACGGTGATGCGTCTTGCCGGAAATTCGAACCGGATATTTTGAAGAGCAGCCCTGACGCGATTCCTTGTTTCCTTGACTTCGGTTTCCGGCAGGCCGACGATAGTGAAAGAAGGCATGCCGTTTGCCAGATGAACCTCCACGGTGACTTCCGGTGCGTCCATGCCGGAGAGCGCACGGCTTTTCAGAATGGCAAGACTCATTTCACGGCTTCAGATTCTGGTGGCAGCGTTTTCAGTTGTCTGAATTTGTGTTCAAGTTCCGCCAGTCGTGTTTCCAGTGAAAGAATCTTGTTTTGCATCTGGATAATGATCAGTTTCTGTATTTCGTATTCTTCCGTCGTGACGACATCCAGTCTGGAGATGGCCTGGGTCAGCGTTGCGCGAATGTTGCGTTCGATATCTTTTGCCGGAGAACTCGCCATGATTTGTCCCAGTTTGGCTTGCAGATCGTCCAGTATTTTTTTACTCATTGCATCTCCTCTGAATGGATAAAAAGCGGCTTGTTTGATCGGGACAGACGAACCAATATTAATTGATTTTGACAGGATAAGTCTATTTGCGCATTGCAATTTTCGCCTGCGGAACCGAAAAAGGGATATAGCGCAAACACATGGTTGCCAGAAAAGAGAATAAAGGGTGTTTTTAAAGAAATTCGTGGTAGATGACCGGATGATTGATGGAATAATTTTCATAGGCCGTTTCAGGCTCGCCTGCTTTTGTGGAGAAGGGAAAACGGGTGGTGAAGCAATAATTCCCGTTAACGGGTAGTATATGCCTTGCAAGAGCGGACTGAACCTGCAAATGATGCCGGATAGATGACAAACGGTCGGGATGGATCGGACAACATCCTTTGCGGTTTGCCTTTCCTGTAAAATGGGCAATATGTTGTTGTATTGGAAAAACGGGCGATGGTGGCGGGTATGGGAGCCAGTCGCCTGTACTGTACGGATATACGCTGAAGGATTTTTATGATTCCTCATTTAGTTACTGCATTGAACGGACCTTTGCATGAGCTGGAAAAGACCATTATCGATGCCACACCGTCGATTGAAAGATGGTTCAGGCTGGAATGGCAGGATCATACGCCTCCATTTTATTGTTCGGTCGATTTGAGAAATGCCGGGTTCAAGCTGGCACCGGTTGATACCAATCTGTTTCCGGGCGGATTCAACAATCTGTCCGTTGAAATGTTGCCGCTGGCTGTCCAAGCGACAATGGCGGCCATAGAAAAGTATTGCCCGGATGCCAAAAATCTTCTTCTGATTCCGGAAAGCCATACGCGGAATATTTATTATTTGCAGAATATAGTGAGGCTGATCCGGATTTTGCGCCAGACGGGACTTAACGTACGGCTTGGATCACTATCGGAAGATATCAAGGCGCCGACGCCGTTTACCTTGCCGGACGGAACTACGCTGATGCTGGAACCACTGGTGAGAATCAACAACGGGCGGCGGGTCGGTGTCGGTGACTTCAATCCGTGCACCATTCTTCTGAACAATGATTTGAGTTCGGGAACGCCGGAAATTCTCAAAAACGTTTATGAGCAGAGTCTTTTCCCACCATTGCATGCAGGCTGGACTGTCCGCCGCAAGAGCAATCATTTTGCGGCATATGATGATGTCGCCAAACGTTTTTCCAAGATGCTGGGTATTGATCCATGGCTGATCAATCCGTATTTTTCAAAATGCAGCCATGTCAATTTCGGAGAGCACGAGGGTGAAGAATGTCTTGCCGCCAGCGTTCATTCTGTACTGATCAAGATCAGAAGGAAATACAAGGAGTACGGCATCAAGGAAAAACCGTTTGTCATCGTTAAGGCGGATGCGGGCACATATGGCATGGGTATCATGACGGTTACCGACGCCAGCGAAGTCAGGGAACTCAATCGCAGGCAACGCAACAAAATGTCTGTCGTCAAGGAAGGGCTGCCTGTCCGTGACGTCATTATTCAGGAAGGTGTCCATTCGTTCGAAAGGGTAGATGACGCTGTAGCGGAACCGGTCGTTTACATGATTGACCGGTATGTCATCGGCGGATTTTACAGGGTCAATGAGAAGCGGGATATCAATGAAAACCTGAATGCACCAGGTGCGCATTTCGTACCGTTGGCCTTTTCACAGCAGCATACGTTGCCGGACAGGAGTGCAGAGCCGGGTACGGCGGCACCCAACCGGTTTTACATGTATGGGGTGATTGCGCGTCTGGCATTGCTGGCAGCTTCGGTGGAACTGGAGAAAACCGATCCGGATATGCAATGAGAGGAGAACGGAAGGCCGGATATGGAACTGGTTTTTTATGCGGATCCTCTCGAGACGTTCAAGGTCGGAAAGGATTCGACATTTGCCCTGATGAAAGAGGCGGTGAAAAGAGGGCACAGGATTTATTCGTTTTGCCAGCATGACATGATGATGTACGGGCAGGACGTATATGCCCGTGTCAATAGTATTGAACTGACAGGTACGGAAGATGCAGGATGGTTTCGGAGTCGTGAAGCTGGAGATCGTGGGTTGGAAACGTTCGATGCCGTGATTGTGAGAAAAGATCCGCCGTTCGATACCGAATATCTCAATTCGACCTATTTTCTGGAATTGTCGGAAAAAAAGGGAGCGAGGGTTTTCAACCGGCCCGATGCACTTCGCAGCCATAATGAAAAACTGACGATTGCGCAATTTCCTGAATTCATGGTTCCGACGCTGGTAACCGCTGACGTGGGGCGCCTGCGTTCTTTTCATGAGGTGTATCGGGACATTATTCTGAAGCCTCTGAATGCCATGGGGGGAACGGGGGTTTTCCGGATCGGAAAAGATGGTCTCAATCTGGGTTCCGTTATCGAGACCCTGACAGCAAATGGCAACCGGGCGGTAATGGCGCAGCAATATATTCCGGCGATTGACGATGGCGACAAACGTGTCTTGCTGGTGAACGGAAAGGTCGTTCCGTTTGCGTTGGCCCGTATTCCCCGAAAGGGAGAGGTCAGGGGAAATCTTGCTGCGGGTGGTACAGGCAAGGCGCAGCCGTTATCCGCAAGAGATATGCAAATTGCCGAAACACTAGCGCCTGTACTGGCCGAAAGAGGTCTTTTTCTTGTCGGGCTGGATATCATCGGTGATTGGCTGACGGAGGTGAATGTGACCAGTCCGACCTGTTTTCGGGAAATCGCGCAGCAAACCGGTTTCAATGTAGCCGGACTGTTTATGGACGAGCTGGAAAAAACGGTTTGACCGATTGGCTGAATTCATTACAATGCCTGAAAAGGCTTGTGATGCGGCTGTGTTTTTTAGTCCATTTTTATTGATCAGATTATATGGTAGGCATACTACTTCTCATGCATGAACCATTGGCGGAGGCGTTCATGACTACCGCGATACATCTGTTTGACGGTGAGCCGGAACGTATTGAGGCAATTGACGTCAAGGCGGATCAGGATATATGCGATGTCAACAGAATGGCGCTGGATGCCATCAATCGGCTTGACGATGGCTCGGGTGTATTGGTATTGACGGATGTTCTGGGTGGAACTCCTTCCAATTGCTGTCATCAGCTCAGCACAGAACACAAGGTACAGGTGATTGCAGGGGTCAGTTTGCCCATGTTATTAAGGGCAATCACTTATCGGAAAAGCGATCTGGAAACGATGATCGAAAAGGCACTTTCGGGCGGGAAAAACGGCGCGGTCCGTATCGATCCCTGCTAAAGGCGGTTGTCCGGACAGGGCTCTTGTCGTTTGCCTTTTTGATCTTGATATTTGGTAGAACATGGTACAAACGGAACTGGAAATTATCAATAAACTGGGATTGCACGCTCGCGCTTCGGCCAAATTGACGCAACTGGCTTCGAAATATTCCTGTGAAGTCTGGATGACGCGGAACAATCAGCGGATCAATGCCAAGTCAATCATGGGGGTCATGATGCTGGCAGCAGGAAAAGGATCGAAGATTCTTCTGGAAACAGATGGCGAAGATGAAGTCGAGTGCATGGCAGCGCTGACGAAACTGATCAACAACCGGTTTGGTGAAGCGGAATAGTATAGACCGACAAGATTATGGCATCTTTTGCGCTCTTTGGAATTTCTGTCTCGCGCGGCATATCAATCGGCCGCGCTCATCTGATCGCCCAGGCGGCGATGGATACCAAACACTATCTGGTCCCGCAGGAAAAAGTGGAAGCAGAGGTGGAACGTCTGCAACAGGCTTTGAGTACAGTTCAGAAAGAATTGGAAACCATCTGGTCGAGTTTGCCTACCGATGCGCCGGTGGAATTGGGTGCTTTTCTTGATGTGCATGCCATGATTCTTGCGGATTCGATGATTTCGAAAGAGCCGTTCAATATCATCAGAACCCGTCGCTACAATGCGGAATGGGCGTTGCTGACTCAGATCGAGCAACTGTCCGCCAAATTCGACCATATCGAGGATCCCTATCTGAGAGAACGCAAGGCGGATATCCAGCAGGTTTCCGAACGGATCATGAAGGTCCTGACCGGTACGCCGACGAATTATCTTCCGGCAAACGCAGAGTCCGATGAGAGTGGACGTGTCGACATGATTGTTGTGGCGTATGATATTTCGCCTGCCGACATGCTCCAGTTCCGGGATGATACGTTCTGCGGTTTTGTATCCGAGATAGGCGGAAGAAATTCGCATGCGGCCATTGTCGCACGGAGTATCGATACTCCTGCCGTTTTCGGCTTGGCAGGTGCATTGTCGCTGATACGGCAGGATGACTGGCTGATTGTGGATGCCGATGCAGGCGTCGTTATCGTCAATCCGACACCGCTTGTTCTGGAGCAATACCGTGCCAGACAGGCCGCTCAGGCAAAAGCCAGAAAAAAGCTGACAAAACTGAAAAAAACTCCGGCCATAACGATTGACGGAACGTCCGTTGCATTGCTTGCCAATATCGAATTTCCGGATGACTGTACTGCGGCGCTGGAAAACGGCGCAACCGGTATCGGCCTGTTCCGCTCGGAATTCCTGTTTATGGGGCGCAGCGGAAGTATCAGCAGGATGCCCGGTGAGGATGAACAGTTCGATGCCTACAAAAAAGCGGTGACCTTGATGAAAGGACGGCCTGTCACGATCAGGACACTGGATATCGGTGCTGACAAGCCGGTGGGCACTCCTGAATCACGTACACTGAATCCGGCGCTTGGCAAACGCGCGATCCGTTATTGCCTTGCCGAACCGGAGCTGTTTCTGGCGCAGTTGAGGGCCATACTGAGAGCGTCGGCCTTCGGTCCTGTCAGGCTGCTGGTTCCCATGCTGGTCCATGCATTCGAAATCGACCAGACACTGGCGTTTGTCGAGCAGGCCAAAACACAGCTCAGGGATTCCAACAGGAAATTCGATGAGAATATCCGGGTCGGTGCCATGGTGGAAGTACCGGCTGCCATATTGGGATTGCCCATGTTCACTTCCCGGCTTGACTTTATTTCTATCGGAACGAATGACCTGATACAGTATGCGCTGGCGATAGATCGGGTCGATCCTGAAGTCGCCCATCTGTATAACCCGTTGCATCCGGCCATTCTGTCGATGTTGTCGATGACGATTTGGGCTGCAGACAAGGCGGGTATTCCTGTTTCCGTGTGTGGCGAGGTCGCCGGCGATCCGCACCTGACAAGATTGCTGCTCGGAATGGGACTGCGTGAATTTTCGATGCATCCTGCGCAACTTCTGAATGTCAAGCGTGAGATCCTGTCGAGCGATCTAAAAATCCTGAAGCCCAAAGTCGAGAAAATTCTGACGCTGGTGGAAGAGGATGCCATTGAAAAGGCGGTACATGATTTGCAGCTTGACGATGCAACGGTCAACGAAGCCTGATTTTACAGGATAGCGAATTATCAGTTTGACGATATCAGGTGACTTCGTTATGCTTGCAATATTGCGCCGATTTGAACGGAACAGCTTGCGGGCGCAGAGGGTTTCCTGAATAAATACGGCTAAAGCGAGCTAGAATGAAAAGCCCGATTGGCCAATGCTTTCGGGCTTTTTATATTGTCAATTCACAAGAAGCCGGTCATGATAAATAGCCGGTTCGATGAAACAGAATATTCATGTCATCAGTTGGGATCGTTTCACCTTTGTCAATGCACTTTGCGGAACCGCTGGTTTTGCAAAGTGGTGCCAGTATCTCCGATTACACACTGGTTTATGAAACTTATGGCAAATTGAATGCAGATCGTTCCAATGCTGTGCTGATATGCCATGCCCTGAATGCATCCCATCATGTCGCCGGCGTGTATGCCGGCGATCCGAGAAGCGCGGGATGGTGGGACAATATGGTCGGTCCCGGCAAGGCAGTGGATACCAGCCGTTTTTTTGTGATCGGTGTCAACAATCTGGGGTCGTGTTTCGGGTCAACCGGACCGATGGATATCAATCCGCAAACCGGAAAACCGTATGGGGCGGATTTTCCAGTTCTGACGGTGGAAGACTGGGTCAATGCACAGGCACGGCTGGCCGATGCGTTGGGGATCGAGAAATTCGCTGCCGTGATGGGAGGGTCTCTCGGGGGAATGCAGGCACTGGCGTGGAGCATGCAATATCCGGACAGGGTGCGCCATGCCGTCGTTATTGCGTCAACGGCACGTTTGTCTGCACAGAATATCGCGTTCAATGATGTCGCACGACAGGCGATATTGTCCGATCCCGATTTTCACGGTGGAGATTTTTACGCACATGGCGTCGTTCCCAGAAACGGATTGCGTGTTGCACGCATGATCGGGCATATTACCTACCTGTCCAATGACGACATGTCTGAAAAATTCGGTCGCGAATTGCGTTCCGGTGAATACAAGTTCGGCTATGGTGTCGAGTTCGAGATCGAATCCTACCTGCATTATCAGGGCGAGAAATTCTCCGCCTATTTTGATGCGAATACCTATTTGCTGATTACGCGTGCACTGGATTATTTCGATCCTGCGGCGAAATATGGCGGTGATCTGGACAAGGCGCTTTCAGGAACTAGGGCAAAATATCTGCTGGTTTCGTTCACGACGGACTGGCGGTTTTCGCCGGAATGCAGCCGTGCGATTGTCCGTTCCCTGATTAGCAATGAGCGGCAGGTAACGTACGCCGAAATCGATGCGCCGCATGGCCATGATGCATTTTTGCTGGATGACGAACGCTATCATGAAGTGGTTCGGACATATTATGAACATATCTGGCAGGAAATCGGAAGGGGTGACAGATCATGAATGTGCCGAAACTGAAAAAATTGCGGGCTGATCTGGCATTCATTTCGAACTGGGTCGAAAACGGCGCCCATGTACTGGATCTCGGCTGCGGCGACGGAGCATTGCTGGAATATCTTCAGACCACGAAAAAATGTACCGGTTACGGTATTGAAATCGACGATCTGAAAATACCCGGCTGTATACGCCGGGGCGTCAGCGTTATCCAGCATGATCTGGAAAAAGGGCTTTCCTTTTTCAGAAACGATACATTCGATTCGGTTTTGTGCCTGTCTGCATTGCAGATGATGAAAAATGTGGAAGATCTGTTGCGTGAAATTGTCCGGGTCGGAAACGAGGCGATTGTCTCGTTCCCGAATTTCGCCTATTGGCCGCACCGTTTCGCTCTTCTTAATGGACGTATGCCGGTTTCCACCGAATTGCCTTACGAATGGTATGACACGCCTAATCTCCGTTGTGCAACCATATGGGATTTTGAAAATCTGGCGGAACAGGTCGGTCTGAAAGTGGTCGATTGTGTTGCTCTGCATGATGGAAAACCTGTCAAGTTGGTTCCGAACTGGCGGGGTAGTCTGGCCATTTTCAGGCTGCAGAAAAAATTGGCGACTCATTCGTAATGGCACTCCCGGAAAAATGGAAAGCCGTATGTGATCCGCGTTTGCTGATCTGTGTCTTTCTCGGCTTTTCTTCCGGTTTGCCGTTATTTATTCTTCTGTCCCTTTTACAGGCATGGTTGTCCAAATCGGGACTTGATGTTCAGGCATTGGGTCTTTTTGCACTGGTGATGTTTCCCTATACATGGAAGTTTCTCTGGTCGCCGCTGATGGACCGTTATTCCTTCCGTTTCCTGGGGCGTCGCCGTGGATGGATGGCCGTGATGCAGGCAGGTCTGTTTGTCTCGATCGGAATGCTCGGAATGCTTGATCCGGGCAGGCAGCTTGTTCTGGTCGGTTTGCTGACGACACTCATTGCCTTTCTCTCGTCCAGTCAGGACATTGTTATCGATGCTTACCGTCGCGAACTGTTGCCTGATGAGGAGCAGGGACTCGGAAGTGCCATCCATGTCAATGCTTACCGTGTTTCCGGGATGGTCCCCGGGGCGCTGTCCCTGATTTTGGCCGATATGATGAGCTGGCAGGCTGTATTCTGGATCACGGCGGCATTTATGCTTCCGGGGCTGATTTGTACACTGGTCATTCGTGAACCGGTCGTCCACGGTATTCCACCCAAAACCATCCGGGAGGCGGTCGTTCTGCCGTTTACCGAATTTATCGGGCGCGCGGGCTGGAAAAGCGCTCTGATGATATTGACGTTCATATTCCTCTACAAGCTGGGCGACAGTCTGGCGACGGCATTGGCGACCAAGTTTTACCTCGATCTCGGGTTTTCCATGACCCAGATCGGAATCATCGCCAAAACGACCGGCTTCTGGGCAAGCCTGATCGGCGGGCTTCTTGGCGGAATATGGATTATCGAGCTCGGAATCAATCGGGCCCTCTGGGTTTTCGGAGCAGTACAGGCACTGGCTATCCTAGGATTTTCATGGCTTGCTCTGGATGGCGCAGATCCGGTGCTTCTTGCTTTTGTCATCGGCTTCGAGGCGTTTGGCGTCGGATTGGGGACCGCTGCATTCGTCGCTTATATTGCCCGGACAACCGACGAACGGTACACTGCTACCCAGTTTGCCCTGTTTACCAGTCTGGCCGCGGTTCCGAGAACGTTCATCAATGCGTCGGCCGGTTATATCGTCGATATGACAGGCTGGTTCATGTTTTTCAATTTGTGTTTTGTACTGTCATTGCCGGGCATGCTTCTGTTGCCGAAAGTGGCCCCCTGGCGGCAAAAGCAGGAATAAGCTCCGGAATGTCGAAAAAATTTTCCGGTTGAGTGTAAAATTTCCGTCTTTGAAAGAATTCGCTTATGTCCGTTTTCGGAGTAATAGGCTTTGATAAATGAATGATGTCCAGCCTGTCGTTTGGCGACCCGGGCTGGACCGGCGCAAGCAGCAAACGGGAGAATGTATGGCACAGCAGTTTTTGGAAATGCCGGATAAAGATGGTTATTTCGGTGAATATGGCGGACAGATCGTGCCGCCGGAACTGAAAGCGATGATGGATGAAATCGCCAGGGCTTACGAAGAAGTCAGCAGGACAAAAGCGTTTCAGGATGAACTGCAGGAATTGTATGCCAATTTTGTCGGCCGTCCGAGTCCCATTTTTTATGCCAAAAGATTGTCCGAACGTCAGGGCGGCGCCCGTATTTTCCTGAAACGTGAAGACCTGAATCATACCGGTGCACACAAAATCAATCATTGTCTTGGTCAGGCATTGCTCGCCAAGTACATGGGAAAAACGAAAGTGCTGGCAGAAACCGGAGCCGGCCAGCATGGTGTGGCACTTGCAACAGCCTGTGCGCTGGTCGGTATCCCCTGTGAAATCCATATGGGGGAAATCGATATCAAAAAAGAACATCCCAATGTGACCAAGATGAAAATTCTGGGTTGTAATCTGATATCCGTGACGCGGGGTACCAAAACGCTCAAGGATGCAGTGGACAGTGCATTTGAAGAATATCTGAAAGATCCGAAGAATTTTCTTTACGCCATCGGTTCGGTCGTCGGCCCCCACCCGTTTCCGAAAATGGTACGCGATTTCCAGAGTATTGTCGGAAAAGAAGCGCGTGCGCAGTTTCTGGCCCGTGAAAACAGGTTGCCGGATATGGTAACGGCCTGTGTCGGGGGCGGTTCGAACGCGATCGGTATCTTTACCGAATTTTTGCCGGACGAATCGGTCAGGCTGGTCGGTGTCGAGCCGGCCGGCAAGGGACTCGATACGCCGGATAATGCCGCGACATTGAGCCTGGGTTCAAAGGGGGTTCTGCACGGTTTCAAATGCTATACGTTACAGGATGAGAAAGGAGAGCCGCTGCCGGTCTATTCCATTGCGTCCGGCCTGGATTATCCGGGAGTAGGGCCGCAGCATTGCTATCTCAAGGATATCGGCCGTGTCGAATATGAGGCGATTACCGATAAGGAATGCCTGGATGCTTTCCTGACGTTATCGCGAATCGAAGGCATCATTCCCGCACTTGAAAGTTCGCATGCAGTCGCTTATGCTATGAAAGCTGCAAAGGAACTGGGATCCGACAAGACCATTCTGGTCAATCTGTCGGGAAGAGGCGACAAGGATGCCGATTTTATCGCCAATTATCTCGGCATCAACTGATCAGGGATTCATATCGTAATGAATCGTCAGGGGTGCATGGTCGGAAAACCGTGTTTCCTTGTAGATGCTGGCTGAGACGGCTTTCCGGGCGATGCCGGGGGTGGCGATCTGGTAATCGATGCGCCATCCCACGTTTTTCTGCCAAGCCTGTCCCCGGTTGCTCCACCAGGTGTATGATTCATCTGTCGTGTCGGGACAGAGTTTTCTGTACACATCAACCCAGCCGAGCTCGTCAAATACGCGGGACAGCCACGCACGCTCTTCCGGCAGGAAACCGGAATTTTTCTGGTTGCTTTTCCAGTTTTTCAGATCGATTTCACGGTGGGCGATATTCCAGTCTCCGCAAATAATGAATTCACGGCCGCTTTCCTTCAGTTTTTTTAGAAACGGGAAAAATTCATCCATAAAACGGAATTTCGCCGCCTGACGTTCGGGAGAGGACGAGCCGGATGGCGCGTACAGGGAGACCAGACTGAAGTGCTGATAATCGCATTGGACATAACGTCCTTCCGCATCGAATTCAGGACTTCCGAAACCATGCCGGATCCGGGCCGGTTCTGTCCGGCTGTATATCCCGACACCTGAATAACCTTTTTTCTCGGCGCAGTCAAAATATCCCTTCAATCCGTCAGGATGTGAGATGGCGGGCGCAATATCACCGGCTTGTGCCTTGAGTTCCTGAATGCAGATGAAATCGGAACCGGCATGGACAATCCATTCCAGAAACCCTTTTTTGACGGCGGAACGGATACCGTTGAGATTGGCGGTCGTAATTGAAAGCATACCTGTTATTTCTGTATTTAAAGCCTGAATCATACCGGAAAAGAGGTCGTCCGTTTGAGCTATCCGTGGCAGGAACAGCAAGTTACAATAACGGCATTCTTTTTTCAGGGAGTACGAAAGTGAGTACCTTAAGAGAGGATTTTATCCGTTTTGCTGTTGAATGCGGTGTTTTGCGTTTTGGTGAATTTGTGACAAAGGCGGGAAGAACTTCTCCCTATTTTTTCAATGCAGGCCTGTTCAATGATGGGCAGTCGCTTGGCAGGCTGGCCGATTATTATGCAGAAACGTTGCTCCGGTCCGGCGTCGAATTCGATATGCTGTTCGGACCGGCTTACAAGGGCATTCCGCTTGTCGCCGCCGTTTCCATGGCACTGGCGAAAAAGGGAAAAAACGTCCCGTTCGCCTATAACCGCAAGGAAGCCAAAGATCATGGAGAAGGGGGGATTATTGTCGGCGCTCCCCTGAAAGGGCGTGTCGTGATTGTCGATGACGTGATTTCCGCCGGAACTTCGGTCAATGAGTCTGTCGGGATTATCCGCAAGTCGGAAGCCATGCCCAGTGTCGTATTGATTGCGCTGGATCGTATGGAACGTTCCGGCAAGGACGATGCCTTGTCGGAATTGTCAGCCGTTCAGGAAGTACAGAAAGCACACGGTCTGACCGTTCTTTCCATTGCCAATCTGGATGATTTGCTTGGTTATCTGAAAAAGGCTGGGACAACGGAAGCGCTGGATCAGTACCGGAAAGCGGTCAAGGCATATCGCGACAAATATGGTGCCGTGAATTGACATGATGTTTTCAGAACGTTTCCGGAAAGTCTTCAGCCGCTCGTTTTAAAAAATCCTGCAAGCGACGGTCAGAAATCGGAAAAACAGGCCTATTTGAAATGAGCGGTTTTTTAATTGAAAAATAAAAAATCATTTTTTTGTTGCGCATAAGATACAAAAAGAGTTGAAAAGGGAAGAAAGTTCAAACACGCTATCTACCGCTATTCTGTCAATGACTCCCGCAGGGATTCTCAACTTTTTTACAGTATGCCATTGATTGTACCTGTGACCTGTTCAGACGGATTTTTCTCTGCGGCAATATTGCTTGTA
>CAZRQR010000021.1:0-19224 GCA_964602435.1 uncultured Oxalobacter sp. | reverse complement strand
GTAACTGTTTCCGGCCGGACTTCCGGTTATATGAAACAGTGATCGAAAATTGCGTTTCAAACCGTGTTCAAAGGATGCCGTATTCGGCGAACGAAAAAGTCTGGCCACCAGCCACGATAATATGATCCAGAATACAGATATCGACCAGTCCCAGTGCCTGTTTGAGTGAACGTGTCAGTGTTTTGTCAGCATTGCTCGGTTCTGCCACACCGGAAGGATGATTGTGTGCCAGAATGACGCTGGCTGCATTGCATGCCAAAGCGGCCTTGACAACTTCTCTTGGATAGACACTGGTATGCGACAAGGTCCCTCTGAACATTTCATTGCATTCGATCAGCCTGTTTCGGACATCCAGAAACAATACGACAAAGGATTCATGAGTCTGGCGACTGAAATAAAGTTGCAGATAATTCGTGACTTTTTCAGATGAAGACAGCGTCGTCCCATTTTGCAATTCCTCCGCAAGCAATCGCCTCGACAGTTCAAGAATGGCTTGCAGCTGTGCATATTTTGCCGGGCCGATACCGTTCAATCCTGCGAAATCTTTCAGCTGCGCGGAAAAAAGCCCAGACAACGATCCGAAATGCATCATGATCTCACGTCCCAGATCGACAGCGCTTTTTCCGTTTGTTCCCGTTCTCAGGAAAATGGCCAGCAGCTCTGCATCCGACAACTGGCCAGGTCCGCACCTGATCAAACGCTCACGGGGTCTTTCATGTGATGGCCAGTCGGTAATCGCCATAAGCGGAACTCCTGATCTTCTCTGATAATATATAAAAACTGTTTCCGGTTTCATTTGAGCCGGCAGAGCTAGAAATTCTATTTCAAAACATCCTGTTTAACAAAAAATTCGCATTTGCAACCCTTGCCATTCTGTACAAACGATCCCATGAAAATCATTTTGGCCCGCCCCAGAGGATTTTGCGCGGGAGTCAAACGCGCTATTGAAACCGTCGAACGTGCTCTTTCCCTCTTCGGTAGACCGGTATATGTCCGTCACGAAATCGTCCACAACACATCTGTTGTCAACCTGTTAAAAGAAAAAGGAGCCGTTTTCATAGAAGAACTTGATGAAGCCCCCGCTGGCAGCGTACTGATATTTTCCGCCCACGGTGTTTCAAAAGCCATTCGCGATGAAGCTGAAAAACGTCAGTTCAGACTTTTCGACGCCACCTGTCCTCTGGTCACGAAAGTTCATGCCGAAGTGGCCGGACAACGCAAAAACGGCCACGAAATCATCGTGATCGGACACAAGGGACATCCCGAAGTGGAAGGTACGCTCGGCCAGTCCGACTCGGGCATGCATCTGATAAGCGATCTGGACGATATCGGGGCATTGCAGATCAAAAACACGGAAAAACTTGCCTATGTATCTCAAACCACCCTGTCCATAGACGATACGGCAGAAATCATTCTTGCCCTGAAAAAACGGTTTCCCCTCATCGTCGAGCCGAAAAAGGCGGATATCTGTTATGCGACAACCAACCGTCAGAAAGCGGTCAAACTCCTGGCAGAAAAAGCCAGTCTGATCATTGTTGTCGGCAGCCCGAACAGCTCCAATTCCAATCGGTTAAGGGAAATGGCGGAAAAAAACGGCGCGACTGCCTATATGGTGGATAATGCATCGCAAATCGATACGACCTGGCTTGCCGGCCACGAATGGGTCGGCGTCACAGCGGGAGCTTCGGCACCGGAAGTGCTTGTCACCGAAGTCGTCGATTCGCTCAAGCGTGCCGGAGCGACCTCTGTCACGGAATTGCATGGCATGGAAGAATCTCTGGTCTTTCCCCTGCCAAAGGGACTCAAACAGCCTGACGCCTCACGGAGCAGCTGTCCATCCATGCGGAAACTCCCTTGAAGGTCGCGAATGTATCTTTTATGACAAAAACGGGTATTCTGGAAACGTACTCCGAAAAACGGCCCTTTTCCTCAAACCTTTTTCTGAAACCGGATATGAAAAACCGGTCTTTCAGATGCGGAACAATACCGCCCCCGATAAATATTCCCCCTCTGGCACCCAGTGTCAGCGCCAGGTTGCCTGCAGCCGTTCCCAGCATCTGGCAAAAAACCTCAACAGTTCTGCTGCACAGACAGTCTGTTTCTTTCATGGCTTTTTCTGTAATCTCCGAAGCCTTCAGAGGCGTGACATGTTTTCCTTCTATTTCTGCCAGCAACACATAAAGCAATTCCAGCCCTGATCCGGAAATCAGCCGTTCTGCGGAAACATGATCGTAACGCTTTCCGGCCAGCCTCAATATTTCCACTTCCAGAGCGTTTGCCGGAGAAAACGATACATGCCCTCCTTCGGTTTCCAGAGGTATCCAGTATTCTCCGCAGGGAATCAGTCCTGACACGCCCAGCCCCGTTCCCGGACCGATCAATCCGATGGCTTTTCCTTTTTCACTTGTCTTGCCACCGCACTGCGCCAGACTGTTTCCGGACAAAAACGGAAGCGACATGGCAAGTGCCATAAAATCGTTGACAAGCAGAAAAACATCCAGCCCGAATTCTTTTTTGATTTCGCTAACCGAAAACGTCCAGTCCGAATTGGTCATCTTCACCCTGTCCCCGCTGACTGGATTGGCAATCGCAACAACGACCGCACGGACGGAAAACGAACCGGCAGCGACAGCTTCCGGTTGCGCCAGATAAAATCGCAGCACTTCGGCAAAAGTCGGAAAATCCCTGACCGTATACCTGGTCATCGCAGAAAACACTCCCGGAGCCGTTTCAATGGCAAAGCGCGCATTCGTTCCTCCTACATCCCCCACCAGACAGGGAAACGAACGCATCATTTCCCGTCCTGTCGCGCATATTCCTGTCTTGCCGGAAAATGTCATTTCCACACGATCCCATCATAAAATAAACAGACAAAAAATTTCCGTTTCACAGTCTGACTTTAACTGAAGTTGCATTTTTCTGGCAAATGCCGGGGAACAAGATTTTTCAGCTTATCGCAGTATGCTAAAATCTGTTACCGATTAAGCTAACATTTCATGGAAAGAATACAATGTCCGGACATAGCAAATGGGCCAATATTAAGCACAAGAAAGCGGCTGCCGATGCCAAACGTGGAAAAGTTTGGACAAGACTGATCAGGGAAATTACCGTTGCTGCCCGTATGGGGGGAGGAGATGTCAACAGCAATCCCCGCCTGCGCCTGGCAGCTGACAAGGCTGCAGCGGCCAACATGCCGAAAGAAAACGTCCAGCGCGCCATCGCCCGGGGAACTGGTACGCTTGATGGTGTCAATTACGAGGAAGTCCGTTATGAAGGCTATGGCATCAACGGTGCCGCCATCATCGTCGATTGCCTGACAGACAACCGTGTCAGGACGGTATCCGAAGTCCGTCACGCCTTTTCAAAATTTGGCGGCAACATGGGAACGGAAGGATCTGTAGCTTTCCAGTTCAAGCATTGCGGCCAGTTGTTTTTCGCACCGGGTACTGACGAAGATGCCCTGATGGAAGTCGCTCTTGAAGCGGGTGCCGAAGACATCATCAGCGACGATGAAGGCGGTTTTGAAGTGATTTGCGCGCCGTCCGATTTCGCACAAGTCAAGGATGCCCTTGAAAAAGCCGGATTCAAGCCTGAAATGGCCGAAATCGTCATGCGTCCCAATTCCGAAACGGAATTCACCGGTGCCGAGGCGGAAAAAATGCAGAAACTGCTGGATGCGCTGGAAAATCTTGACGATGTGCAGGAAGTTTACACGAATGCCGTCATCGAAGAAGAATAAATGTTCCGTTTCAGTCTGTCATATTTGATTAACCGTTGAAAAATTCGATTAGATGAACATTTTAGTGATCGGTTCGGGAGGCAGGGAACATGCGCTTGCATGGAAACTGGCACACTCCATCAGAGTGCAGAAAGTGTATGTAGCCCCCGGAAACGGCGGAACAGCTCTTGATCCCCGACTGGAAAACATCGCGATTACAGAACCTGAAGAACTGGCCGAATTTGCGACGTCCAACCATATCGCCTTGACTGTCGTGGGACCGGAAGCACCGCTTGCCGCCGGTATCGTCAATATTTTCCGGGCACGTGGTCTGAAAATTTTCGGTCCGACCAAAGAAGCGGCCCAACTGGAAAGCTCCAAGGATTTCGCCAAGGCTTTCATGGAACGTCACGACATTCCAACTGCCCGATACCGGACGTTCACGGATCCTGAAAAAGCGCACCAATATATCGACGAACACGGAGCGCCGATCGTGATCAAGGCGGACGGTCTGGCTGCCGGCAAGGGTGTGGTTGTCGCGACAAGCGTGCAACAGGCTCATGATGCGGTAAACATGATGCTTTCTGACAACAAGCTCGGAGAAGCAGGAGCACGAGTCGTCATCGAGGAATTTCTGGAAGGCGAGGAAGCCAGTTTCATCGTTCTGGTCGATGGAAAAAACATTCTGCCTCTTGCGACCAGTCAGGACCACAAACGTCTCAAAGACAATGACGAAGGTCCCAATACAGGCGGAATGGGTGCTTTTTCCCCTGCACCTGTCGTCACTCCGGCTCTGCATGCCCGCATTCTCAGGGAAATCATCGCCCCGACCGTCAATGGCATGCGCAGTGACGGCATTCCCTATTCCGGTTTCTTGTATGCCGGTGTCATGATAGACCGGGATGGCAATCCGAAAACGCTGGAATTCAATTGCCGCATGGGTGATCCGGAAACACAGCCTATCATGTCGAGACTGAAAAGCGATCTGGCTTTCGTCCTCGAACACGCCGTCAACGGCACACTGGACAAAATAGAATTGGAGTGGGACAGGCGCATTGCACTGGGTGTGGTACTCGCATCCGCAGGTTACCCTGAAAATCCCCAAAAGGGGGCGGTCATTACCGGCATTCCGAAAGAATCGGAAAACTGTATCGTGTTTCATGCCGGAACCCGGCTTGACGGAGACGGGCATTTGCTGACATCCGGAGGCAGGGTCCTGTGCGTGGTCGGACTGGCCGACACCATGCGTATGGCGCAAAAAACCGCGTATGATGCCATTGAGTCCATTTATTTTGAAGGCGTACAATACAGACGCGATATCGGATGGCGGGCTTTAAAGCCATACAAAACGGTACAGGCGTAAATACCTGAATCTAAAAAACGTTGCCCTGCCGGTTTGTATTGCAGGGCAACCTGAGCCGAAATGGAGTTGGTTTGACAAAGCGATGCATTATTCTTTTAGGCGGCAGCTTCGATCCGGTACATGTGGGACATGTCGAACTTGGCAAATATTTCTGCCGTTTATTCAATACAAGCGAGCTGCGCCTTATTCCGGCCGGCAATCCTTGGCAAAAACCCTTGTTGAAAGCGAATCCGCGACAGCGTATCGCCATGCTGAAACGTGCGTTCGAGCCGCTTGGACTTTCCATTACAATCGATTCCCAGGAAATCGACCGGCCGGGTGCTACCTACACGATTGATACCTTGCGTTCAATCCGCAATGAAGTCGGAGAAAACGTTTCACTTATTTTTCTCATGGGCGCCGACCAGCTTCTTCGTCTGGATACTTGGCACAATTGGAGACAGCTTTTCGATCTCACCAACATTGCGGTATCTGCCCGTCCAGGTTTCTCGAACTCCCTGACGCTGATTCCCAAGGCGATAGCGGACGAATTCTCGCGCCGTTTCGCTCCTCCGGAAAAAATCATTTCCACACCAGCCGGTCTGACCTACCTCGCGACGGACTTGCAAATCAACGTTTCCGCTACAGAAATCAGGGCGGCATTGCAAAATGACCAGAGTCCCACGGCATTGGTGCCGACTCCGGTTCTGAATTACATCAAGGAAAACAATTTATACAAGAACTAAATGGATATTGAAAAATTACAGGCTTTGGTCATCGAGGCACTGGAAGACGTCAAGGCGCAGGATATCGTCCTGTTCGACACGACGGAACTGACCAGCCTTTTCGAGCGGATTGTCATTGCATCAGGCAATTCCCGCCGCCAAACGAAAGCACTGGCCGCATCGGTCAGAGACAAGATCAAGGAAGCAGGAGGAAATGTCATCAGTACAGAAGGCGAAGATACCGGTGAATGGGTTCTGGTTGATTTCGGTGATCTGATTGTACATATCATGCAACCGCCAATCCGGAATTACTACCGTCTGGAAGAAATCTGGGGTGGAAAACAGATTGACCTGGAAACTGTCGGAAAAATATCCGTTTCCAAAAGAAAACACCATGAAAAAAACGGAACGGACATGGAACATTCTCCGGCAACCGGACACACACGAAAAAGAACAACCGGAATATCTCCGGATCAACAGAAAAACTGAACGGTATTCATGCAAGTCACGGTAATCGCTGTCGGACACCGGATGCCTAGCTGGATCGAGAACGGTTTCAGGGAATACGCAAAACGCATGCCTTCTGAATGGCATTTCTCCCTGAAAGAACTGAAACCGGTCGAACATGCGAGGAACAAAAACGCGGAAACCGTCATGGCTGCCGAAGCACGGAAAATCATGTCTGTCGTTCCCAAGGGCGCCAGAATCGTCGCCCTAGATGAACGGGGCAAGGATCTGTCCACCATGCAGCTGGCCGACCATATGGAAAAATGGCTGCAGGATGGACGCGATCTCGTTTTTGTCATCGGCGGTGCTGACGGTCTGGATTCCACGCTGAAAAAACAGGCAGATCTGCTTGTACGACTGTCTTCGCTGACACTACCGCATGGCATGGTCCGCATACTGCTGACCGAACAACTTTACCGTGCTTCCAGTATCCTGCAAAACCACCCTTATCACCGGAGCTGAACAACCCATGCATTCCGATGAGAACATGATTTATTTGGCCACTAAAAGTCCGAGGCGTCAGGAACTGCTCAACCAGATCGCTGTCCGGTTCGAGATACTGGAAGCTCCGCAACAGGATCCGCTTCATTCCGATATGGTGAACGAAACGGTCCATTCCGGAGAAAATGCATACGATTATGTCAGCAGAATCGCACGGGAAAAAGCCGAATATGCCTGGCAGTTTCTTGTCACCACAAACAGGCCGGAGCATCCTGTCCTGACGGCAGATACCACCGTCGTTATTGATGGCCGGATCATGGGAAAACCGGCCAGCCGCAGTGAAGCCTGCGAAATGCTTCATTGTCTTTCCGGAAAAACCCATCAGGTCATGACCAGTGTCGCAGTCAAACATGACAAACACCTTTTCCAGACCGTACAGACCTCGGAGGTGACTTTTTCCCTTTTGACATCCCGTAATATCAACGCCTATGTCGATACCGGTGAACCATTCGACAAGGCGGGCGGCTACGGCATACAAGGGTTGGCAGGCAAATTCATTTCACACATACAGGGCAGTTACTCCGGCATCATGGGCCTGCCTTTATATGAAACAACGCTCCTATTGAGAAAAGCGGGAATATTCGTTCCATGATGAAAGAAGATATCCTCATCAATGTCACTCCACAGGAAACCAGAATAGCCATCGTTTCCGAGGGCGCCACGCAGGAACTGCACATCGAGCGGACGCAAACCCGCGGCTTGGCCGGAAACGTCTATCTTGGCCGTGTCGTCCGTGTACTTCCCGGCATGCAGTCCGCTTTCGTCGATATCGGTCTTGAAAGGGCGGCATTTCTTCATATCGACGATATTCTCGAAGCGCATCATACAGAACCATCCGGAAAACCGGTTCCCATCGAACGGATGCTGACCGACGGTCAATCGGTTATGGTCCGGGTTATCAAGGATCCTCTCGGAACAAAAGGCGCCCGTCTTTCCACACAGATTTCCATTGCCGGCCGATTGCTCGTTTATCTGCCGCAGGAGAAACACATCGGGATATCACAGCGTATTCAGGACGAAAAAGAACGTGAACAGCTCAAAACCCGGGTACAGCAGTTTTTATCCGAAGACGAAAAAGGGGGATTCATTATCCGGACCATGGCGGAAGACGCTTCCGACCACGATCTTGAAACCGACGCAGTTTTCCTGAAGAAACTCTGGAATTCACTGAAAGACAAAGCCTATACGACAGCGGCTCCTGCACTGCTCTATCAAGACCTGACGCTGTCGGAACGCATCCTACGCGATTTCGTACATGAAAACACTTCCAGAATCCTAGTGGATTCCCATGAAGAGTTTCTCAAACTGCAGGAATTCGCCAAAACCTATACTCCCGACATTCTGGACCGTTTATCCTGTTATGAAGGTGACCGTCCGCTCTTCGACCTGTATAACGTGGAAGAAGAAATCCAGCTGGCACTCTCACGGCGCGTCAACCTGAAATCGGGAGGCTATCTGATCATCGACCAGACAGAAGCCATGACGACAATTGACGTCAATACCGGCGGCTTCGTCAACGGCCGCACATTCGACGACACCATATTCAAGACCAATCTCGAAGCGGCCCATGCTATTGCCAGACAGTTGAGGCTTCGCAATCTGGGTGGAATCATCATTCTCGATTTCATCGATATGGTCAATCCGGAACACAAAAATGCCGTCATGGAAGAACTCCGCAAAACGATGACCAACGACCGGACGAAAGTTTCCATTTCTGACTTTTCCGCCCTTGGCCTTGTCGAGATGACCCGGAAACGAACCCGCGAATCGCTCGCGCACATTCTCTGCGAACCCTGTCCGGTCTGTCATGGCCAGGGGCAAGTCAAGACACCCCAGACCATCTGCTATGAAATCATGCGCGACATCATGCGTGAGGCCAAACAGTTCAGCCCGAGAGAATTCCGGATTCTTGCTTCACAAATCGTCATTGACCTTTTTCTGGAAGAAGAATCGCAGCATCTGGCGGCACTGGGCGATCTGATCGGGAAACCGATTTCACTGCAGGTTGAATCAACTTACATGCAGAACCAGTATGACGTCATTCTGATGTAACCGTTCCTTGTCCAGCCCCGAATACAGGCTGACGAAAACAGGAGCACAGATTATCCCATTACGACTGGATCAGGCCAATCAGTTCATCCAGATAGTCATTGAACACATAAGGATAATGAATACACTCGGCAGGTGACTTGATCCTCAACTGACCCGCCCTGAAGCGTTCTCCGATCCGGCCAAGCAATTCCCGCAAATCTTCGACACTTCTTCTGAAACGGTAACACCCCGGTTCAGACAATATTTCTGTCGCACCGATCGTATCTGCAAACAGAACCGGAGTACCGCATGAGATGGACTCTGGACCGACAAGACCGAATGCCTCGTACTTGGATGCCAGTATCGTGGCATCTGCCGCAGTATAAAGCGCTGGCATATCCCGGCGAAAACCCAAATTCAGGACTTTCGGGTGTTTCAGTTCCTTTTTTCCGGCAACCGCCAAAACAAACGGAATGTTCTGTTTTTCAAGTGCCTCAAGAATCAGATCCGCTCCCTTGAGCTCATGATTGTTCGACGGAAACAGCAAAAGAAACTGATCCTTTTCGACCCCGAGAGTTTTTCTTATTCTGTCCCGTTCCTGCTGCAACCCCATATTGAAGAAACCTGTATCGACAGGTGGGTAAAGGATATGAATTCTGGATGGCTCAATGTGGTAATCACGAACAATTTCATCCTGTACCCTCCGGGAATGGGTTACGATCGCTTTTGAATTCTCATAAAGTGCCTTTTCATTGGCGATGACCTGTCTGTCGAAATAACCAGGCTTCTGCTTTCCTTTATCGATCAGATGAGCCAGATGGGTTCCGCCAGAAATAGACAGATCAACCGGCCCGCCTGTGACACGTGAAATACCAATAACCGGCCAACCCTGCCGAATATAATCGTAAGCCTTGTGATCGAAACGGTTATTGTTGAACCGCTGTAAAGGAGTCCTGTCCGGCAACACGACAAATTCCACATTGTCGGGCTGTTTGCCCGGCCACGCGACCGTCCGTGCAATAACACGCACAGAAATGCGACGTGACGAGAAACCGTTGATCAGATCCAGTACATGCCTGTCCATCCCTCCCTGTGGCCGGATGGAATGCCAGATAAGGTTGACGCCGGGCAATTCCTTCATGATCCCTCTTTTTTCCTGCTTCGTCTCAATTCAATGGCATGGGCATATTTCAGATAGGAACTCAACCCCTTGCATAACGAAATCGTCAGGCCATCCAGCCCGGCCAGAAATCCTGCCTGAATAAGATAATGCCGTATAAAAGCCCAACTTCCATGAAGAATCGGCTGCCATGCATGCAAGGGTTTTTCGCTTTCTGCAAGCTCTTTCGCCATCCACCCCGAATACCGGCTCTTGGCAACCAGATCGGGATAATCACGGTAGGAATAATGCATAATGTGAACCGGTACTTTTCTGGAAGTTACCGCCTCCACATGAGAATGGGCAACAACAGGCTTGAAATCGGCACGTTCCCGGTTAAACAGCCTTTTCACATAATCCGGATACTGTCCGGCATAAGGCGTAAAGCGTCCTCCCAGCAAATTGTGACGACGTGTCTCGACAAGATCCACTCCGAGCGAATCCAGATCGGTTCTCTCCACATAATCGACAAAATCATCCTCGAGACGCTCGTCCGCATCCAGATTCAACACCCAGCGATGCCGGCAATGCGGAAGTCCCAGCGATCTTTGCGGACCATCGCCAAGAAAGGGTTTCTGCACGATCACAAAAGCACCCTGTTCACGGGCCAGTTCTATCGTACCATCGGTGCTCCCCGAATCCACTACCACAATATCGTCACATATCCGTTTCATGGAATGAATGCAATCGACAATATTGTGTGCTTCATTCAAAGTGATGACCAATCCGCTAATGGGTGTCATGATTTTACGACCTCACTGCTGTTCTCAAGTCTGGCTGGCAACAAACCCGTCCGTCCGACAGGATCGACAATATATTTTCTCAGGACACTATATACCATTTCCGGTTTCAGCAATTCCATGCAGTGATGATGCCCCAACGGGCATTCCCTTTTCTGGCACGGCGCACATTCCAGATCCAGTGACACGATTTCGGAATATTTTGAGAAAGGCGGCGTATGATGATAATCGGTCGAACCATACATGGCAATGACGGGCCGTTCAAACGCAGAAGCGACATGCATCAACCCCGAATCGTTCGTCACCAGTGCATCGATCTGTGAAATCAGTGCAATCGCTTCTTTCAGTGTCGTTTTCCCGGCAAGATTCTTGACAGCCGGTACTGCAGACGCAATCAGATCACAGACCGGCCTGTCATTCGGCGAACCCAGCAACAATATCTGCACATGTCCGAATTCCTCAAGTATGCATCTGGCAAGCGAAATAAAACTGTGGGCCGGCCAACGTTTCGCAGGCCCGAATTCGGCCCCCGGCGCAAACGCGACAATCCGGCCAGTCGCATCGATATCCAGTTTTTCAAGGACTCCATCTACTTCTTCCCGAGACACAAACATATGCGGCACCGGACAGGCTTTTTGGCCGGGCACCTCCGTTGCAGGAGGATTGGCCAATGCAGCATAGAACGGAATCATCGGCCGCGGCGAATGTTTATTGTCCCGGTGAATGACATTTAGGAGACCATATCGTTTTTCTCCTAGATATCCAATTCTTACCGGAATTTTCGCCATCCAGGGTATCAGTGCAAATTTCAGCGTATTCGGCAAAACAAAAGCACGGTCATAAGACACTTCTTTCAGAAAACGCGCCATACGCCACCGTTCTTTCAGTTGCAGTTTTCCATGTTTGAAAGCCGTTGCATAAACCTGATTCACTTCGGGAAACGCTTCCCAGACGGGAGCCACCCATGCCGGCGCCAGTACATCGACAACGGCAGACGGGTCGCGCCGTTTCAGCAGCTGCAGCAACGGCTGTGCCATGATGGCATCACCGATCCAGTTCGGTGAAATGATCAGAATTTGTTCCGGCTTTTTATCCATTGGCAGATTGTGGCATCTCTTGTGTCTGATGCCAACTGTTCATCATCCGACAAGCATTCAATCGTCTCATTTTCAGTGTAAGCATGACGCCAGAATATCACGGCATGCGGCTGTATGGACAGAATGACAAATGAAAACGGAATTGCTCAGTAAACGACATGAACATCGCCAAAATGCTGTGCCAGTTCCTTCATACATTCCTCCTTTGGAAGGATCAGCCAGTCGTTTCCGAAATCGTACTGGCATTTATTTTCGGAAGTCGTATAATCCGCAATCAAATGCATGCCGTTATTTCCCGTATAAGGAACCAGAATCTCTTTCAGTGCGGAAGGACTGAATTTCCCGGCAAGCGTGAAAACGACATGCCGACCGAAATGAAGTCTGGCTTCCGCAATGTCCAGTGCATCGTTCGCATTGAGTCTCAAACCTCCCGAAAAACGGTCCTCCGAAACCTTGCCGAACACAGCCAGAAACTCATCTTCCCTGAAAATGGCACGTTTTTGTTCAAGCAATTCCGAAAAAACGGTTACTTCGATTGCCGCTGTTCCATCATCAAGCGAAATCACCATCATTTTTCCGCGCTGTGACATCTGGGTCCTGATGCCGGTTACAATACCCGCGACCCATTTGGGATCCCTTGATACTTCCAGTTCGGATATACGTGTCTTTGCAAACTGGCGCGCTTCCCCGGCATACGCATGAAACAAGTGCCCCGAAAGACAAAAACCCAGTACACCCTTTTCCTCCGTCAATTTGTACTTTTCCGTCCAGTGCGGAACCCTGACATACTCGGCCGCATTCAGAACGGTATCTTCATCTCCGAACAGGCTGACCTGATTGGCCGACGCCTCAGCCTGTTCCGCAGCCTCGATCGCCAATCCTACCGAAGCCAGCAGAACAGCCCTGTCTTCACCGAAACAGTCGAATGCACCGGCCCTGACAAGCGACTCGATGGTACGCCTGTTGATCTGATGTTTGTCAACCCTGACACAAAAATCGAAAAGATCCCGGAAAGGACGTTCCTTTCTTGCCTGCACAATTGCCTCGATGGCGCTTTCACCAGATCCCTTGACTGCGCCAAGCCCATAACGGATCTGTGTTACCGGTCTTTTGCTGATACTGGGCGGTTCGCCCACCGGTTTGAAATAATAGTCGGAATGGTTGATGTCCGGCGGCAGGATTTCCAGACCGCATACCTCGATGGCATCCTCCACGAGTACCTTGACCTTGTCGGTATCATCCATCGCCAGTGACATGTTGGCTGCCATGAATGCGGCCGCATGGTGTTTTTTCAGATAAGCCGTCTGATAGGACAAAAGTGCATAGGCCGTAGCATGGGATTTGTTGAAACCGTATCCGGCGAATTTTTCCATCAGATCGAAAATCTCGTCGGCCTTGGCTTCGGACAAATTGTTTTTGGCAGCACCGTCACGGAAAATCTGGCGATGCTTTGCCATTTCCGCCGCATCTTTCTTGCCCATGGCACGTCGTAACAGATCAGCACCTCCCAGCGTGTATCCACCGATCACCTGAGCCATTTGCATGACCTGTTCCTGGTAAATCATGATGCCGTATGTCTCAGACAAAATTCCTTTTGTCCGTTCATCAGGATATTCGAAGGCCTCGCCATGTTTGCGACGGCAAAAATCCGGAATCAGATCCATCGGTCCCGGCCGGTAAAGTGCCACGAGTGCAATAATGTCTTCGAAACGGTCCGGTCTCGCATCTTTCAGCATCCCTTGCATGCCACGACTTTCAAGCTGGAACACGGCAACTGTTTTCGCTCTGGTCAGCAGATCGAATGTTTCCTTGTCATCCAGCGGTATCGCATCGAGTTCGAAACCGGACATGGCCGGATCCAGCTGATGAATGTATTTCATCGCCAGATCCAGAATCGTCAGTGTCGTCAGTCCCAGAAAGTCGAACTTGACCAGACCTATTTCTTCAACATCCTTTTTATCGAACTGCGACACAACCCCGGACTCTCCATCCTGGGTATAGAGTGGACAGAAATCGGTCAGTTTGCCGGGCGCGATCAACACTCCGCCTGCATGCATCCCGACATTGCGTGTGATGCCCTCGACCTGCTCTGCCAGACCGAGAAGTTGTTTGACTTCTTCTTCCGACTGTTCGCGCTCTGCTAGTATGGGTTCCTCTTTCTTGGCTTCGGCAATCGTCACCTGCTTGCCGGGCTTGAAGGGAATGAGTTTGGAAATACCGTCACAGAAATTGTATCCCAAATCCAGTACACGTCCGACATCGCGCACAGCCGCCTTGGCGGCCATCGTTCCGAATGTGGCGATCTGGGAAACCGCATCCTTTCCATAACGATCCTTCACATACTGGATGACCTTGTCGCGTCCATGCTGGCAGAAATCGACGTCAAAGTCCGGCATCGAAACCCGTTCCGGATTCAGGAAACGTTCAAAAATCAGATTGTAGGCAATCGGATCAAGATTTGTGATCAAAAGGCAATAGGCGACCAGAGAACCGGCCCCCGATCCCCTGCCCGGCCCGACAGGTACTCCATTGTTCTTGGCCCAGCGGATAAAATCCGCCACGATCAGGAAATAACCGGAAAATCCCATCTTGATGATGGTATCGATTTCATAATTCAGGCGTTCGTCATAAACGGGACGTCTGTTTTTTCTTTCTTCCTCATCCGGGAACAACACTTCCAGCCGTTTTTCAAGACCGTGTTTCGCTTCGCTCGTCAAAAATTCATCCAGAGTCATGCCATCCGGCGTCGGAAACAGGGGTAATTTATGGTGTCCCAATTCCAGAACCAGATTGCAGCGACGCGCAATCTCGACGGAATTCTGCAAGGCGCCCGGCAAATCGGCAAACAATTGCACCATTTCCTTCTGGGTCAAAAAACACTGCCGTTCATTGAACAAATGGGCACGCTTCTTGTTGGAAAGGACTTCTCCTTCCGAAATGCAGGTTCTCGCTTCATGAGCGCGGAACTGGTCACGTGTCAGAAACTGGACAGGATGAGTTGCGACGACCGGGAGCCGGAGCTTGTCTGCCAGCCCGACGGCATGCCGGACATACTGTTCCATTCCCAGCTGGCCGGTCCGTTGTACTTCGATATAGAAATTTCCACGAAAAATCCGCGCCCACCTCAACGCAAGCTTTTCCGCACTTTCGACATTGGCAGAATCCAGTGCCATGCCAATATCGCCCTGCTTGGCACCGGACAAGGCGATCAGCCCGGTATCAGGATGTTGATCGGCGAGCTTTTCCAGCCATTCAATTTTTACTTCGGCCCGTCCACGATACTGGTTCTCAAGCCATGCTTTTGTCAGCAATTCACACAGATTCAGATAACCTGTCTTGTCTTTCACCAGCAACAAAAGTCTGGACGGTTTTTCCCTGTCAATATCATTGGTAATCCAGACATCGCATCCGGCAATCGGCTTGACGCCTTTTTTACGTGCCGCCTTGTAGAACTTGATCAGGCCGAACAGATTGGAAAGATCGGTCAGCGCCATGGCAGGCTGTTCATCACCTGCTGCCGCGGCGACCGCATCATCCACACGAACCAGCCCATCCACGATGGAATATTCGGAATGAAGGCGCAGATGAACGAATTGCGTATTTTTCATACGGCTATTTACCCCTGCTGTATTCTTCAATCACGAAAAGTCATTTCCCTGTTCCCGGCTTGCCGCCGAGAAGTGCCGCCAACGGTTTCCTCGACTGTCGTGAAACCTGTTGTTTTTCATGACGATTCTCATTTCCGGACGGTTCTTCAGGAACATAAGGCCGGTCGAACCAGGGATCCCGGCTTTTCTTCTCCAGTCCGACCGATTTGTATGGACTGCGTTCCGAACGCTTGCCACTGTCCACCGTCTCCGTTCTGGAAACTCTTTCCTTTTTCAGCTCAAAAACGGGAGCTGTCTGAAGAGGCAATTTTCTCCTGATCAATTTCTCGATTTCATCCAGCAACTTGTCGTCTTTCGCCGAACACAGGGAAATGGCTTCACCGGTAGCTCCGGCCCGACCGGTTCTGCCGATGCGATGGACATAATCCTCAGCCACGAAAGGCAGATCGAAATTGATCACACACGGCAATTCCTCGATGTGCAATCCTCTCGCTGCCACATCTGTCGCAACCAGAATGGCGATGTTCCCTTCCTTGAAAGCATCCAGTACCGCCATCCTCTCTGCCTGTGTCTTGTCTCCGTGAATGGCCGATGCCCTGAGCCCCTTTCTCTCCAGCTGGCGCGCCAGACGTGAGGCACCGGCCTTGGTATTGGAAAAAATCAGGACCTGCTCCCTGTAATGCTGGCGAAGAAGATATTCGACCATCTCATTCTTGTCTGCTTCATCAACCCTGTAAACAGTCTGTTTGACATTGTCTGCCGTGGCATTCTGCCTCGCTACTTCCACAGAAACAGGACTGTCCAGAAAACTGTTCGCCAGTTTTCGGATATCGCTTGAAAAAGTGGCTGAAAAAAGCAGCGTCTGCCGTTTTTTCGGCAACAGATTCACGATACGCTGCAAATCCGGAAGGAATCCCATATCAAGCATCCGGTCTGCCTCATCCAGTACAAGAACATGTGTCTGGCCAAGACTGACGTTCTTTTGCTGTACATGGTCAAGCAACCTTCCGGGAGTCGCAATCAGTATTTCCGCCCCCGCCCGCAAAACACCTGTTTGTGTCGAGATATCCACCCCGCCGAAAACAACGGCTACCCGCAAACTGGTATATTTGGCATATTTCCTGACATCCCCATAAACCTGATCGGCCAATTCACGGGTCGGCACAAGCACCAACGCCCTGACCGGATGACGCGCCGGAGACATGCTTGTATTCGCATAATACAGCAGCAACTGCAAAACCGGCAAAGAATAACCTGCTGTTTTTCCTGTTCCGGTCTGCGCTGCACCCATGACGTCTTTCCCCTCAAGAATGACCGGTATGGCCCGGGACTGAATAGGAGTGGGCGAACTGTAGCCCAAATCGTCAAGCGCTTTCAGAATTTCGGATGACAGCCCGAAATCCCCGAACCTTTCCGGAGTAAGACCGGCCAATACCTTTTGCTGATTTTCCGCCATAACATCCCGAATTCAAAATCTTACTATCTGAGGGTTATACAGCCGTATGCTTCCTGAAACGGCATTCTGCAAAACGTATATTGTACGATATACATCTGTCAAAAACAGACTCATTCCATCAGTTGCCACACGGATACCTGCCTTTGACAGTATCAGATCGGGCAGACGGATTTCACAAGCGCGAAAATTATGTCCGTACCAGACATACCGGCAACAAGTACCCTGGAAACAGAAGAATCCGTTTCAGTATCTCTTCAGCAAATCACACCGGCCGTTCCCATAAAAACCGCACCTTGCCTTTGACCGCTTTGTCCTGCAAGACACCAGCCATTCCGGAAATGGGGAAAAACGAAAACCCGGGCCTGTCCGATCCACATCCAGGAAGTCTGAAAAACAGGAATTTTTTCTTTTCCGGTCACAAATTGTCTGCCCATCTTTTTTTACGCCGATGCCTACGTTTCACAACAGAAAGAAAAAAATTTCGACCGGATATCTACCTTTATCGTCATCAGCAAAACCGCTCTGAAGAAAGATGCCCGGACAGAAATTGTGAAATGGCTGAAATTCCGTTCAGAAAAAGCACCTGTCGAAGTGATTTTCGCAAATCGCTAGTCACGCTGCCTGCCAACAACAATTTTTGCCTTGCGAGAACAGCTGCACCCGATACATCACTGTGCAGCATCCGACATTTTCCATACGGTGAATGTACACCACAGAAACGACCGATTTTCAGGCGTTATGTTTCCCCGACCGGCCACCATATTGAAAAACACTGCGCCCAATACTTCAAACGGATAAACCGGAAAATAATATCCGATTAATTTTGCTGTACACCCCAAAACAAAACCCGACAGCGCAAAGGATCGATCATATTGTCCACATCCGACAGGATGGTTTAAACTGCCCGCTTTGATATCGAAAACATATTTTGCACAGGACCATTATGAGCAAGGAAGGAAACTTTTCCGAAAAAATCACGCTGGCGAAAAAAAGAATTGCCAACGCACTGACAGAATACGCCATCAATTGGGATCACCTGCAAGGCAGTCTGGATAAAGAAGATTTGAATGGATTTCTGAAAATCTGGAAAGAAGAATTCGATGCACTGAAAAAACCGGTATCCCGGGAAACGCAACTTTTCCAACTGGCCAATCTGCTCAGCAATCTGGAAATCCAGCAGGACATGCTCCGTTCGGGAAGAAACTGGACGAAATTGACAGAAGACATGAATACAGATGTCACATTACCTCCGGAGCTGGCAGCAATCAAAGATACGATCGATACCATTCCGGCGGAATAATGGAATGTTCCGCCGGTCAAAACCGGCTCCGGACAATCCGGACCGTTCCCAGTGACCGGAATGCTGTGTATTGCCCGTCCCCATTGCCATGCAGCAGTGATGTATGCTTAGAAAAGCCTGTGAAAAAGATATCCCGAGAATCGCCGAAATCCTGATATTCGCCAAACGGGTTTCCTACAGACCCATTTTCGAAAATGACGAGGTTTCCTTCAACGCCATGCAGGTGTTGGCCAAAGCTGAAAATCTGTAACAGCCTCACATGCTGGATAATATCTTTGTCTATGATGACGGTATCGTCAGATGCATGATAAAACGAGAATTCCATGGAAAAGAATTGAAACTATGCGAACTCTTCATCAATCCCTTTTTCCAGAACAACGGAATAGGCAGGAAAATCCTGACTTCCCTTATCCATGAAGCCCGGAACAATCACTGTTTGTGTATCTACATGTGGGTACTTGAAAAAAATGCCCGCGCCTGACACTTTTATGAAAAATCCGGATTCGTTTTTTCAGGAATCCGGGAAGAATTCGCCAACACCGGACACTGTAAAGCCTGAATGAAATCCGGCAATTTCTCGAATGGTATGATTTTGGCGTGTTCGGTTTCGTGCTTCGGCAAAAACTTGATGATTGACCGACATGGATTATTCAGATTGAAGCTGCTGTTTTCCACATTGGCAAGGTCGTAAACTTCCGCCGTCCACTGGCACAGCTTCTTGGCCATGTATGTCATTGGCTTGCCTTCCTTATTCTTTTTTTCGGCAACACCTTTGAATATATCGGCCAGTTCCCTGCCTTCTATATTCCTGATGTTTTTATCCCCAACAAATGGGAAAAGGTGCAGTTCAAGCTGCCGTATCATCTTGTTGCGGTAATAGTCCGTTGTTCGGCCCGCTTTGCTTGCGTACAGGCGCAAAGCAATCTTTCTGAAGGTGTTTTCTTCATCCGCTGCTTTTGCCGCCTCTGCCGCCTTCTCTGCCTCTATGCGCGCTTTCTTTTCTTCCCGAGGGTCTATCCCTTCGGCAATCAGTTTGCGCG
>CAZRQR010000020.1:0-19544 GCA_964602435.1 uncultured Oxalobacter sp. | reverse complement strand
TGTGGTATTGAGGAAAACGCCGATGTAGTCGGCGCGATAAACATACCAAGGGCGGTACACGCCCGGCTGGCCTGTGAAGTGAGCGATGCAGTCAGGTCGCCAGCAGCAGGAACCCACCGAAGAGATCAGAGCATTGTGCTCTGACTCCGTAGAAATCTCACGCCTTCAGGCGGGGGAGGATGTCAATACATGGATGCCAGTCGTGCATCGATGAGCCGCAAAGCATCAAGCGCGCCCAGAGCCAGTCCGATATCCGTTGATTTGGGTACTTCGGGATAGTCTGGGTTGATCCGGATGATGGGAACATTGAATGATTCGCTGGCGCGCCGGACGGTCGGAACGTGGACGCCCGCTCCCATCTCGATGACGACAAGGTGACTGGTCTGACGGTACCACTTGTGCAGGCGTTCCATTTGCAGTTCCGTGCGATTGGATATCCATCCCCAGTCGTTGAACATCAGTATGTTGGGGCGTGACATACTGTGACATTCGGGACATACCGGCAAAGGGGATGTGAGCCAGCAATTTTCCTCATCGATTTCCACCGAGAGTTTGTCGGCGGGCCAGATCGAGGCGGAACAGGGTATCGTGCATTGCAAGTGATGGATGGAGCCATGACATTCTGCGATACGGGTTTCGTCAAATCCCGCTTTCTGGAATTGACCGTCTACATTGCTGGTGAAGACAAAAGCGCCATGAACCCGTTTTTCCGCCATTTTTTTCAGGATCATGAAACCTTCATGGGGTTGTGTCTCACGGTAACGTTTCAGTCTGTGTCCATAGAAACCCCATGCCAGACGCGAATTGTCTGAAAAGGCGTTCGGATTGGCGATTTCGACGAACGAAATGCGGTGTTTGCCCAGTTTGGGATAGGCTCGCCACAAGCCTTCGTTTCCGCGGAAGTCCGGAAGACCGGAATCGACTCCCATTCCCGCTCCGGCAGCGATCAGCAATCCGTCTGCCTGCCGGATCAATTCGGCCGCTTTTATGATTTTTTCTTCGGTCTGCATCTGTTTCTGTCGCAAAAAATGGTTTTTCGGATCATGCAATACTGTAACGATACCAATAAAAAAGGCCGTTATTCAATAACGGCCTTGCAAATCGGCGATCGGTCAGTGTCGGATCAGATAATCGAATGCGCTCAGCGATGCCTTGGCGCCGTCGCCCATGGCGATAACGATTTGCTTGTAGGGGGAAGATGTCACATCGCCTGCCGCGAAAATACCGGGTACGGAGGTTCTGTTGTATACATCGACTTCGATTTCGTTTTTTTCATTCAGTTTGACCGGCGTGTTTTTCAGCCATTCGGTGGTGGGGACCTGGCCGATCTGGACGAAAATACCTGCAACCGGCAAAGTATGGTCTGAAGATGTGGAAAGGTCCTTGTATACGAGGCCATTCACTTTCTGCCCGTCTCCAGTTACTTCCACCGTTTGCGCACGGGTTACCAGCGTCACGTTTTTCAGGGTAAACAGTTTGTCTTGCAATACGGTGTCTGCGGTCAGTTTGTCACTCCGGATCAGCACGGAGACATGTTCGGCGATGCCTGCGAGATCAATGGCGGCTTCAACGGCCGAATTGCCGCCGCCAATGACGGCGATTTTCTTGCCCTTGTAAAGCGGTCCGTCGCAGTGCGGGCAGAAGGCGACTCCGCGGCCGATGTATTTTTCTTCTCCCGGAACCCGCATCTTTCGCCAGCTGGCGCCTGTTGCGATAATGACGGTTCTGCTTTTGACAGAGGCGCCGTTTTCCAGCCAGACTTCGATCAGTTCACCCGGAACCAGACTGGTTGCGCGGTGAGGCATCATGACATCGATATCATGGTTCCGGACATTGTCTTCATAAACGGCGGCAAGGTGCGTTCCTTCGATTTTTCTGATGGCGATGATGTTTTCAATGTCTGTCGTATTCAGGATCTGTCCGCCGAAATTTTCCGTGATCAGTCCTGTACGGATTCCTTTTCTGGCTGCATAGATTGCCGATGTCACGGCGGCCGACCCGCCTCCGATGACCAGAACGTCGAATGGCGCCTTGGCAGATATTTTTTCCGCTTCCCGCCGGGCGCTGCCGGTATCGACTTTCGCTAGGATTTCCTTGATATTCATACGCCCCTGGCCGAATTCCTTGCCGTTGAGATAAATGGTCGGCACGGCCATGATGTGGCGCTCGTTGACTTCGTCCTGGAAAATGGCGCCGTCGATCATGACATGGGAAATATTCGGATTGATGACGGCCATCAGATTGAGCGCCTGAACGACTTCGGGACAGTTCTGGCAGCTGAGTGAAATATAGGTTTCGAACAGGTATTTCCCCTCCAGATTTCTGATCTGTTCGATAACATCCGGTTCGACTTTGGGAGGATAACCGCCGGTTTGCAGCAGGGCCAGAACGAGAGAAGTAAATTCATGACCCATAGGAAGGCCGGCGAAACGGATGTGTACGTTTCCGTCTGGACGGTTTACTGAAAACGAAGGCGATCTTCTGTCATCATTAGTACGTTCGGTAACCGTGATTTTGAAAGACAGTTCCGCAATGTCTTGCAAAAGTTCCGTCATTTCACGGGATTTTTCGGTATCGTTGACCGAGGCGACTATCTCAATCGGATTGACCAGTTTGGCGAGATAGTTCCTGAGTTGTTCTTTGACTTGATTATCGAGCATGTTTCTCTGTCCGGTTGAGATGGGCATGCCTGTGGTGTACAGGTAATTTCGGGGCCAAGAAAGGTTCCCGCAAAACGGTTTGCGGGAACCGGGTGAGATAGCGGTCAGATTTTGCCGATCAGATCCAGTGATGGTGCCAGTGTTTCACTGCCGGGCTGCCAGGATGCGGGGCATACCTGCCCTTTGTGTGTTGCGACATATTGGGCAGCCTGTACTTTGCGGATCAGTTCCTTGGCGGAACGTCCGATACCCAGATCATGGATTTCGCACAGTTTGATCTGGCCTTCCGGATTGATGACGAAAGTTCCACGCAGCGCGACACCTTCTTCTTCAATCATGACATTGAAATCGCGGCTGATTTTGCCGGTCGGATCACCAACCATCGGGAACTGGATTTTCTTGATGGTGTCGGATGCGTCATGCCATGCCTTGTGGACGAAATGGGTATCTGTGGACACAGAGTAGATTTCCACTCCCATCTTCTTGAATTCTTCATAATGATCGGCCAGATCGCCCAGTTCTGTCGGACAAACGAAAGTGAAATCGGCCGGATAAAAGAATACGACAGCCCATTTTCCTTTCAGGTCGTTGTCGGTGACGGTGATGAATTGGCCATTGTGATAAGCCTCGGCTTTGAATGGTTTGATTTGTGCGTTGATCAGTGATGACATATTGTTCTCCTTGGTAAGTGATTTAAATCTTGTCTGGTGTTTCTTCGGATAGTACAAATTGCCAGTGAGGCCGAAAAACGGCTGACGAGCTGTATTTCGTGATACGTTCACTGCATTTTTTGACATTAAAACATGACTTTAAAATTTCTGCGGGGCACGATTCTGTTTTGATGGGGCGGTTTGTTGTCGTTTTTGCAATTTTATGACGTTGTGCATTTAGGAAGATGATAAGTTTTTCCAAACGGGCACCACAAAAAAATCTTTTTGAAACAGTATGTTAATGTGTTTCATTTTGTTTTGTGCAGGACGGCGCACAGCCGGGGAAGGTTACGGTTCGAGCAGAATGGCGGCATAAAAATTTTTTTGTTTTTGTGCCGTACGATCCGGAACGGCCTTTCAGGGACAAATCACGGATTCCCGGGAAAGCAAGAGAGGCCGGTACTGACGGAATGGAGATCGGATCCTGAAAAAACAAAGCGGGTCTGTCTGTAAACATGGAATCTTTTGTTCTCTGGCTTTGCAGACGGGGAGAGTCAGCCGTTTCTATTCTTCCAGTTTTCTGCGCAGCATTTCGAGCTGGCGGTAGTGTTTTTTGGTTGTTTGCGGATAGGAGAGCTTCAGATTTTTCAGGGTCTTGAGAATGATGGATGAGATAATCAGCCGTGCATTGTTCTTGTCGTCTGCGGGAACGAAATACTAGGGATAGTCGTCTGTTGTGGTTGCACGCAGGCTTTTTTCGAACGCGTCCATGTATTGGTCCCAGTATTTTCTTTCCTCGAAATCGGCCAAGCTGAGTTTCCAGTTCTTGTCCGGAATATCAATACGTTCCAACAGGCGCTTGCGCTGTTCTTCCTTGGAAACATGCAGGAAAAATTTGATGATCCGGGTGCCATTGCGATGAAGGTGCGCTTCAAGATCGCGTATGGACTGATAACGGTCTTCCCACAGATCGGTCCCCGCTTTCATGTCAGGCAGATTCTGTTTGTCGAGAATTTCCGGGTGGACTTTCACGACCAGAACCCCTTCGTAATAGGAGCGGAATATGCCTATTTCACCGCGTTCTGGCAGACGGCATGCCACAGAAAATCGTGTTTCAGCTCTTTTTCGGTAGGCTGTTTGAAATTGCAAACACGACAACCTTGAGGATTCACGCCTGAGTGACGCTTGATCGCACCGTCTTTGCAGGCGGCGTCCATAGCTTGGAAAATGATCAGGAGAGCGTATTTGCCTGAAGCGTTGAGGATACTTTGCTGTTTGCTCAGTTTCTTTATGTCTTCTTCAAGCATTTGCCGGTATTCTTTGTCTTTTGACATCCTCCCCCGCCAGAAGGTGGGAGATTCCTACGGAGTCAGAGCACAAGTGCCCTGATCTCTTCGGTGGGTTCCTGCTGCTGGCGGCCAATGCCACTCACTTCACAGGCCAGCCGGGCGTGCCACGCCCTTGGTTTTGTTTATTATAGAAGAGTTTAATACTCCTTACAACAGCGCCTTATATCCTCTTCCTGAAGACCGAGGCTTTACGGCGCACTAGGTAAAACGGCTTGATGAAGGTCGGACAGTCTTTCAGGCGGATATCGTATCAGCCAGAACACGAAAAATTTCGGGATCGATTTTCATAATTCCTCACAAGTCAATTTCACCATTAAAAACGATAACCGCCGGTCCGGTCATCATGACGTCGTGCCCGTTGCCATTCCAGGCGATTTCAAGTGTGCCGCCGCGCGCTTTGACCGTGACAGGAGAATCGAGAAGACCTCGCCGTATTCCCGAGACAGCTGCCGCACATGCACCGGTACCGCATGCCAGCGTTTCACCGGCGCCTCGCTCGAAAACGCGGAGTTTGATGGAGTGGCGGCTTTCGATTTCCATGAATCCGGCGTTTACACGATTTGGAAAACGTTTGTGGTTTTCAATAAGGGGACCTTGCCGGGTGACGGGTGCGGCGTCCACATCCGGGACGATCTGAACGGCATGAGGATTTCCCATGGATACGACTGAAATACTGATTTCCTGATGGGCAGATTCATTGTCCAGTGAAAGGGGCCAGACCATATCATCACCTGTCCGGATTCCTTTCAGGCCATTTGTGTCGAATGGAATCATGGCGGGAGTGAATTCGGGTTTTCCCATGTTGACTGTGACAGTGCCGTCGTTTTCGACGAACAGTTCGATAATGCCAGCTTTCGTTTCAACTTTGACCGGGTTATGGCGTGTCATGTTGAAGTCGGTAACATATCTGGCAAACGCACGGGCGCCATTTCCGCATTGTTCCACTTCGCCGCCATCGGCGTTGAATATTCTGTAACGGAAATCAATGCCGGATTTTTCGGTTTTTTCAATGATCAGAATCTGGTCTGCGCCGATTCCGAAGCGTCTGTCGGCGATAAACCGGAATTGTTCTGTTGTGAGATTGATGGCCTGATTGCAACCGTTGAATACGACGAAGTCGTTTCCTGCGCCGTGCATTTTTGTGAATTTCAGTTTCATGAATGGATGTCAACCGTTCGAAAAGTCATTAAATGATAGTTGATTGTGCCGATTATGCCAGTGAAAATGACGGATGTCGCCGGCATGATTTCTGAACTTTTGGAAAAAATCATTCTTTGTCGGGATAGACTTGCGGATAACCTTCGGGACGCGTTTTGAATCGCCTGTGTGTCCAGAGATATTCGGAAGGTGTTTCCAGAATACGCTGTTCGATAAATTCGTTCATGCGTTTGGCAGATGTCCAGTTATCCTTGTCGGGAAAATTTTCCCATGGCGGGTAGAACCTGACTTTCCATCCCCGGTAATCAGGCAGAAAGGTCGCAACAACAGGGATGACTTTTGCGTGAGTTGCCGCTGCAAGACGCGATGGCGCAACCAGCGTTGCAGCAGGTTGGCCAAAAAAGGGAACGAATTCCGCATCTCTGGAACCGAAATCCATATCGGGTAACATCAGAAACGGGATATTTTTGTGCAATGCGCGAATAATCGGTTTGATTCCCTGGCTTCGCGAGAACAGCAGAACGGTATCGTGAAAGCGCATTCTTCCCTTGCGCAGCATCTCGTCAAAAATCCGGTTTTTTTGCTGGGTATAAATGGAACAGCCGGGGGAACCCATTGTAATAATGGCGCCGGGCATTTCCAGACAGACAAAATGCGGACACAGAAAAATGACAGGGCCGGACTGTGTTTCATCAAAAGGAACCGCGGGCTCGACATGAATGAGTTTTTGGATTCTTTCTACCGGTGCCCACCAGAGAATTCCCCGTTCCAGAATACTGCGGCCATATCCTTGAAAATGTTCTCTGGCGATTTTTTTGCGTTCTTTTTCCGGCATGTCCGGAAAGCAAAGACGGAGATTGGTCAGGGCGATATGCCGCCGTTTTCCCATCATGTAATAGCAAACTGTTCCCAGGCATTTCCCGAGACGGCCGAGAACAGGCAGGGGTAACCAGTGCAACAACCATAAGATAAACAGAAAAAACCTCATTTGGTATTCCTTTTTTTGCATGAGGCTGTTTGTGAAACAGGATATCCTGACATATCTGGAGAAATCAGAGTGGTAATGTAATGGGCTCATACGTCAGGCCGATTGGCCCGGAAAGATGCCATGATATCGCAATGTCGATAACCTTTCACGAAATAACTGCCGGAAATAGGAAAAGCTGTTTTCCGGCTGATCCTGGAATTTTAGTGTTGTTTTCCCTGAAAAGACGGTGACAAGCATATTTCCCAGTAATTTAGTGGGAAATGATTCTTGATAACTGGAAAATTAGGCGTAGAATAATGCAGCCGCTGAGTTAACGGACAACTTGCGAAGCGGTCTATAAATTTCGCTAAAGCGTCGCAGGCTTCTGACTGGCTGCGAACGCAATTGGCCTTACAGGAGTCTATTTTTTATGGTAAAAGATTATCTTTTTACTTCGGAATCGGTGTCTGAAGGACATCCCGACAAGGTTGCCGATCAGATTTCCGATGCGATTCTGGATGCGATTCTGGAACAGGATCCTTATGCACGCGTTGCAGCAGAGACGCTCTGTAATACCGGTCTGGTTGTTTTGGCCGGTGAGATCACGACATCTGCCAATATTGATTATATTTCTGTTGCACGTGACACGGTCAAACGGATCGGTTATGACAATAACGATTACGGTATTGATCACCGTGGTTGTGCGGTTCTTGTCGGATATGACAAACAGTCTCCCGATATCGCGCAGGGGGTCGATGAAGGTCGCGGACTGGATCTGGATCAGGGGGCCGGCGACCAGGGACTGATGTTCGGGTATGCCAGCGATGAAACACCTGAGCTGATGCCTGCCACTATTTATTATGCACATCGTCTGGTTGAACGTCAGTCCCAGCTTCGCAAGGATGGACGCATTCCGTGGCTGCGGCCGGATGCCAAATCGCAGGTGACGTTGCGTTATGTCGATGGCAGGCCGGTCAGTGCGGAAACGATTGTGTTGTCAACCCAGCATGCACCGGAGATCGAACACAGGCAAATCGAAGAGGCAGTTGTCGAGGAAATCATCAAACCGGTCATGCCTGCTGAATGGCTGAAAGATACCCGTTATCTGGTTAATCCGACAGGGCGCTTCGTTATCGGTGGTCCGCAGGGGGATTGCGGTCTGACAGGCCGTAAAATCATTGTGGATACGTATGGTGGCGCTTGCCCGCATGGCGGTGGCGCTTTCTCGGGCAAGGATCCAAGCAAGGTTGACCGGTCCGCCGCTTATGCTGCACGTTATGTCGCCAAGAATGTCGTTGCAGCCGGTCTGGCAAGCAAATGCCAGATCCAGGTCAGTTATGCTATCGGTGTGGCCAAGCCGATCAATATCACGATCAATACGGAAGGTACCGGTGTGATTGCCGATGAGAAAATCGCGGCTTTGGTCAATGATCATTTCGATTTGCGGCCGAAGGGAATTGTACAGATGCTCGATTTGCTGCATCCGCGTTATAGCAAAACAGCAGCATATGGCCATTTTGGCCGTGATGAACCCGAATTTACATGGGAAAGGACAGACAAAGCGAAAATGTTGCGCGAGGCAGCCGGTTTGTAACCTGGGTGTGCTTCAAAAAGAAAGGCCAGTGATTCACTGGCCTTTCTTTTTGCCGATGAATCTGGACTTATACGGTCATTACAAAATGAACCAGTTTCAGAATGTGTTCCGGTCCATCCGCGATGTAATCAGCATTCCAGTTGAAAGGATTGGTACAGTATCCCCATTTGGCTGCGATCGTTCCGGTTCCGGCCGCTTTTCCGGCTTGAATGTCTCTGAGATCATCTCCGACGAACCAGCATTCTTCCGGCCGGATCTGGAGTCGTCTGGTCGCTTCAAAAAGCGGATCCGGATAGGGTTTCGGACGTGGAGCGGTATCACCGGATATAACGCAGTCCGCATCATGAAGTCCGATTTTTTCAATGAGCGGCAAGGTCAGTTTGCTAACCTTATTTGTGACGATTCCCCAGCCTATTTGAAGATCTCTTAACTGTTTCAGCAATTCCGGAATTCCTGCAAAGAGCGTGGTCCTGTTGGCGATATTGGCGGAGTAGTGGAAAAGAAAACGTTCTCTGATCGGTTTGTATTGTTCGTTTTCCGGTGTCAGATGGAATGCGGCACGGACAAGTCCGGGTGCTCCGGCTGATGCAACGGGTCGAAGCTGTTCGTAGGGAACCGGGGGAAGTCCGCGTTCGTTCCTGACGGAGTTGATGGCGGCGGCCAGATCGGGTGCGGAATCTGCCAGCGTTCCGTCCAGATCGAATAATATGTATTTCGGTTTTCTGAGTGATAATGGTTCGGTCATGGCTTTTGGTAAAGTCGCTTTAATCAGGTTTTATGCATGAAAGCATGTAATTTACCTGAGTATTATGGTTCAGACTGAATTTTCTTGCCCTGAAATTGCAGGTAACGCCAGTGATGGCTGTCACGGTCATACCGGCGGACCGGACATAGCGGGACAACTCGGCTGGCGTGATGAATTTTTCAAAACGGTGTGTTCCCTTGGGAAGCAGGTGCATGATATATTCCGCGCCGATAATGGCATAGAGCAGTGATTTCAGGTTTCTGTTCAGTGTCGCAAAGAAAACATGTCCGCCGGGTTTGACCAGCTTTGAGCAGGCGCTGACGATGGAATATGGGTCTGGAACGTGTTCAAGCAATTCCATACATGTCACGATGTCATATTGCCCGGCTTCTTTCTCTGCCAGTTTTTCTGCGGATATGGCAAGGTAGCGGATGGCAAGACCTGAATGGCGGCAATGTTCTCTCGCTGCATGCAGCGCATTTTCAGCCAGGTCAATACCCGTGACATTCGCTTTTTCCCGGGCGAGCGATTCACTCAGTATTCCACCACCACAGCCGATATCCAGTATGTTTTTGCCTTTTGGTGGAACATGTGCTGCAATCCACTGGAGGCGAACCGGATTGAGTTCATGCAATGGGCGAAAATGTCCGCAAGGATCCCACCAGCTGTCCGATATGGCATTGAATTTGTGTAATTCAGATTGATCTTGGTTCATACACCGTATAAAAGAAAGAGTCAGTAGATTTCATCTGGGCATCAGAAAACAAAAAACCCCGCTTAATGCGCGGGGTTTTTTGCATGCGGAAACTGTCCGATCAGGATTTTGCGCCGCGGTTTGCAACCACTTCGACTTCAACACGACGGTTTTTGGCACGACCTTCTTTGGTCTTGTTGGATGCAATTGGCTGTTTCTTGCCTTTGCCTTCAGTGAAGATTTTTTCTGCAGGAACGCCTTTGGAGACCAGATAGGCCTTGACGGCATTGGCGCGGCGTTCGGACAGTTTCTGGTTGTATTGGTCGGTACCGATCCAGTCGGTGTGGCCGACGGCAACGATAACTTCGGTATCCATGCCGGTCAGTGCATTGACCAGTTCATCCAGTTTTGCCTTGCCTTCAGGTTTGACAATTGCCTTGTCGAAATCGAAGAACGCATCAGCTGCATAAGTTACTTTTTCAGCGGTTGGAACAGGTGCTACAGCAACTGGGGCAGACGAAGCTGGCTGGGTCAGCGGACCATCACAACCAGGAACGGCATCTGCCGGAGTCCAATATCCAGTGTGCCAGCAAAGGCCGGTACCACTGCGGACAATGACATCACGCTGGGTCTGGAGATAACCGCTGTATGGCTTTTTGGCCATGTATTCGGTCATCGTCTGTGCCGAGGCAGAGGCTGCAACAACTGCGGATGCAGCGAAAATAACTTTAAGCAATTTATTCATATTTATCCTCTTAGTTGAGATATCCGCAGCAGGCTGCGCATGCATTTTTTCTAACTTCGAAATAACAATAACATGACAATCACATTATAGATTCGATTTACTTCTATTAATGCGTTACAGCTATTCTGACATATCGGAGATTGCTAAATAACCCAAGAAGTTCAAACAATTTTCAGTTTTGTTGGTTAGATCAACTTTTATTATCAATTTGTAGCTTTTTCGCAACCGGATATGGCAGTTTCTTTCTTTGACATCCTCCACGCTCTGAAGGACGTGGATTCCTGCTATGTTCAGGCTGTCGCCTGAATCATTTCGGTGGGTTCCTGCTGCTGGCGACCTGACTGCATCGCTCACTTCACAGGCTAGCCGGGCGTGCCCCGCCCTTGGTTTTGCTTATTATAGAAGAGTTTAACACACCTTACAACAGCGCCTTATATCCACGACCTGAAGGACGGGGCTTTACGGCGCACTAGGTAAACGCATTAACAACCGCTACGGTTGCTTTTATATATCGGGTATGGAAAAAAATCAAGCTGTTCCGTGTCGTGTGGAAATAATATGTGAATGAAAAGAATTACTTAAGAATTACTTAACGGAGGCGAGCTTATTTGGAAAGGTTTGGTCCGTTCGCGTGGTAAAATTCTGCTTTTGCATTCCCTGCATTTGCGGAATCTAATTTATTCTGTCTGTCAGAAATATCTCACATGGATCAATTCGCGAAAGAAACGATTTCCATTTCATTGGAAGATGAAATGCGCAAGAGCTACCTCGATTACGCGATGAGCGTTATCGTGGGCAGAGCGCTTCCTGATGTCCGGGATGGCCTCAAGCCAGTCCATCGCCGTGTTCTGTTCGGCATGCATGAAATGAACAACACATGGAACCGACCGTATGTCAAGTGTGCACGTGTTGTCGGTGAGGTCATGGGTAAATATCATCCGCATGGTGATCAGTCCATTTACGACACGCTGGTACGCATGGCGCAGGACTTTTCGTTGCGTTATACACTTGTGGACGGTCAGGGCAATTTCGGGTCGGTTGACGGCGATAACGCAGCCGCGATGCGTTATACGGAGTGCCGGTTGGACAGAATTGCTGATGAGATGCTGGCTGATATCGACAAGGAAACCATCGATTTTGTTCCCAATTACGATGGCAAGGAACAGGAACCGTCCGTGCTGCCTGCCAGAATTCCGAATCTTCTGATAAACGGATCGTCAGGAATTGCCGTCGGGATGGCAACCAATATTCCGACGCATAATCTGGTTGAGGTCATCAAAGGGACGCTGCATCTGCTTCATAATCCTGAATGCACGATAGATGAACTGATCGATATCATCCCTGCACCTGATTTTCCGACGGGTGGTCTTATTTATGGCGTAGCGGGGGTCCGTGAAGGTTATCGTACCGGACGGGGGCGTGTCGTCATGCGGGCCCGGACACATTTTGAAGAACATGGCCGTGACGGCAGACAATCAATCATTATCGACGAATTGCCGTATCAGGTTAACAAGAAAACGTTGCTGGAACGGATTGCGGAAGGTGTGCGTGAGAAAAAGCTGGATGGTATTTCCGATATACGTGACGAGTCGGACAAGTCGGGAATGCGGGTGGTTATCGAGCTGAAGCGCAATGAAGTTGCTGAAGTGGTTCTGAACAATTTGTTCAAGCAGACGCAGTTGCAGGATACATTCGGCATGAATATGGTGGCTCTGGTTGACGGCCAGCCGAAACTGCTGAATCTGAAACAGATGCTGGAGTGTTTTCTGGCTCACCGACGGGAAGTCGTGACCCGGCGTACCATTTTCGAATTGCGGAAAGCGCGTGAACGCGGGCATGTGCTGGAAGGGCTGGCGGTTGCTCTAGCCAACATTGATGATTTTATCGCCATTATCCGCGCTGTGCCGACACCGCCGATTGCGCGTCAGGAATTGATGGCACGGTCATGGGACTCGTCTCTGGTCAGATCGATGCTGAAACGAACGAGTGCCGAACATGCGAATAGTGTGAATGATTTCAGGCCTGAAGGATTGCCGAAAATGTATGGCATACAGTCTGACGGGTTGTACAAACTGTCTGAAGAGCAGGCAACAGAAATCCTCCAGATGCGTTTGCAACGTCTGACCGGACTTGAGCAGGACAGAATACTGAACGAGTATGGCGATGTCATGGCGCAGATAGCGGAGTTGCTGGATATTCTCGCCAAACCGGAACGGGTTCTGGCTATTATTGATGGCGAATTGAGGGACGTTATCAGTGAATACGGAGAGAAGGCGAAGGATGTCCGTCGTTCTGAAATCGAACTGAATGCCAGTGATCTCGAGACGGAAGATTTGATCACGCCCCAGGATATGGTGGTCACGTTGTCGCACGGCGGCTATATCAAGGCGCAGCCATTGTCCGAATACCGCGCGCAGAAACGTGGCGGACGGGGCAGACAGGCAACGGCAACAAAAGAAGATGACTGGGTTGACCAGCTGTTCATCGCCAATACGCATGATTACATTCTCTGTTTTTCCGACAGGGGGCGCATGTACTGGCTGAAGGTCTGGGAAGTTCCGCAAGGATCGCGTAATTCCAGGGGAAAACCGATTGTGAACATGTTCCCGTTGCAGTCTGACGAAAAAATTACGGTTATTTTGCCGTTGTCTGGTGAAAACCGAAGTTTTCCGGAGAATCATTTTATTTTCATGGCAACGAGTCAGGGGACGGTCAAGAAAACACCGTTGACCGATTTCAGTAATCCGCGCAAGGCAGGAATCATTGCCGTCGGTCTTGACGAGGGGGATTACCTGATCGGCGCGGCACTAACGGATGGCAATCACGACGTCATGCTTTTCTCCGATGCGGGCAAGGCGGTGCGTTTCGATGAAAATGATGTCCGTCCCATGGGCAGGACAGCACGGGGTGTGAAAGGCATGAATCTGGAGGATGACCAGAAAGTGATTGCTTTGCTGGTTGCAGGCGATGAGAGCCAGTCGGTCCTGACAGCGACTGAGAACGGGTTTGGCAAGCGCACGCCGATTTCCGAATATACCCGTCATGGGCGGGGAACGAAAGGCATGATCGCCATCCAGACAAGTGAACGTAACGGCAAGGTGGTTGCCGCGACACTGGTCAGTGAAAATGATGAAATCATGCTGATCACAACCGGTGGTGTCATGATTCGTACACGTGTTGCTGAAATCCGTGAGATGGGGCGCGCTACTCAGGGAGTGACACTGATCTCGATAGAAGAAGGAACAACACTTAGCGGGCTTCAGCGCATACTGGAATCCGATATTGACGATGTAACGGAACATTCCGGAGAAGAGAAGGACTGATGCGTCCGTATAATTTTTCGGCAGGGCCTGCGATGTTGCCTGAAGAGGTATTGATTCAGGCCGCTGCCGAGATGTCCAGCTGGCATGGGTGTCGTATGTCAGCCATGGAATTGAGTCATCGCAGTGCCGAGTTTGACAGGATTATCAGGCAGGCAAGGAATGATTTCCGGGATCTTCTGGAAGTGCCTGAATCCCATCGCATTCTTTTCATGCAAGGTGGCGCAACGGCCATGAATGCGATCGTTCCCATGAATCTGGTCAATCGTCCCGGTTCGAATGCCGTCATGGATTTCGTGCATACGGGAGTATGGTCAGGGAAATCGCTGAATGAAGCGCAAAAGTACGGACGTGTCAATATTGCCGCTTCATCGGAGAATGACGGATTCCTGTCCGTTCCCGGTGAAAATGTCTGGAACCGGACAGACAATGCTGCCTACGTTCATGTTTGTACGAATGAAACAATTAATGGCAATCAGTTTCATTTCGTTCCGGATACCGGTGAGGTACCACTTGTGGCCGATATGTCTTCAGAGATTCTGTCCCGTCCCGTGGATTTCTCGAAATATGATGTTATTTTTGCCAGTGCCCAAAAAAACCTGGGGCCGTCGGGCGTCACTCTTCTTATCGTACGGGAAAACCTGATCGGTCACGCTTCCTCGTGTTGCCCATCGGTTTTCGACTGGAAAAATGTGGCTGAAAGCGATTCCGTGTTCAATACACCACCAACCTATGCCATTTATATCTGCGGCCTTGTTTTCAGGTGGTTGAAAAAACAGGGTGGTGTTTCCAGAATGGAACGTGAAAGCGTCGAAAAGTCGTCGTTGCTTTACGATTTTATCGATCACAGTGATTTTTATCGTAATGATGTCGCGGCTGATTGTCGATCAAGAATGAATGTTCCCTTTTTTCTTGAAGATGAATCCCTGAATGACCGGTTCATCAGGGATGCTTCCGCGCACGGTCTGTTGCAATTGAAGGGGCATCGCTTGGCAGGGGGAATGCGCGCGTCTTTGTACAATGCCATGCCAATAGCGGGCGTTGAAGCGCTTGTTGCTTTTATGCGTGACTTCGAAAAGAGGCATTGACGGTTATTCATAGCATAAACTGGGTAATTGAACCGTTATGCCTTACAATAATTCTCCGTAATTCACGTAAATCGACTTTCCTTCAGGCCAAAGTATCTGTTTTTAATCCATGGAAAAATTATTGAAACCTCTACGAGATCGAATTGATGAAATTGATACCCAGATACTGGAGTTGTTGAACCGTAGAGCGCGAGTAGCTCAGGAAGTGGGACATGTCAAAAATAAATCGAATGCCCCGATTTTCAGGCCGGATCGGGAAGCGCAAGTATTGAGACGGCTCGCAGAACGCAATTCCGGCCCTTTGGGAAATGCCGAGTTGCAGACGATTTACAAAGAGATCATGTCGGCATGCCGTTCACTTGAGAAAAGAATTATCGTCGCTTATCTTGGTCCCGCCGGGACTTTTTCCGAACAGGCTGTTTACCGTTATTTCGGTATGGCTGTCGATGCTTTGCCCTGTCCTACAATTGATGAGGTTTTTCGTGCGGCTGAAGCAGGAACAGCCGATTTCGGTGTCGTCCCGATTGAAAATTCGACAGAGGGAGCGATTAACCGGACACTGGACTTGCTGATGCAGACTCCGTTGACGATCAGTAGTGAGATATCCATTCCCATCCAGCATAATTTGATGACACTGAGCGGAAAAATGGAGAATATCCAGACGATTTGCGCTCATTCCCAGGCATTGGCACAGTGTCAGGGATGGCTTAACCAGCATTTTCCAAATATCATGAGGCATGCCGTGTCATCCAATGCGGAAGCGGCGCGTATGGCCAGCAAGGATAGCAAGGTCGCGGCAATTGCCGGTGAAATGGCTTCGAAGCGGTATGGCCTGCAGGTTGTCAGTGCCCATATTCAGGATGAGTCGCAGAACAGGACGCGTTTTGCCGTTATCGGCAGAAAAGAAACCGAACCGACCGGAAAAGATCAGACATCGCTGTTGCTATCTGTACAGAACAAGGCTGGCGCAGTATATAAAATGCTTGAGCCGCTTGAGAAATATGGTGTTTCAATGACAAGATTGGAATCCCGGCCGGCAAAGACCGGTAATTGGGAATACTATTTTTTCGTCGATATAGAGGGTCATGTCAAGGAGGAAAAAATCGGAAAGGCTCTGTCTGAATTGAAAGACAGGGTGGTCTATTTCAAAGTACTGGGTTCTTATCCTATTTAGTTCATTATTACCGGAATTATCATGTCTAGTCAGTTCGCTCCAGATTATATCCGTGCCATTGCACCTTATCAGGCCGGAAAACCTATTTCCGAGGTCGCCCGTGAATTTGGCCTTGATCCTGAAAAGATTATCAAGCTGGCGTCCAATGAAAACCCGTTGGGAATGCCTGAATCTGCAAGGCAAGCCATTATTCAAAATGCCCTGAAAGATATAGGGCGCTATCCTGACGCAAACGGTTTTGAATTGAAAAGGGTTATTTCCGAGCGCTATACGGTTCCGCAAGACTGGATTACATTGGGAAACGGGAGCAATGATATTATCGATCTTGCCGGCAGGACCTTTGTCCAGAAAGGGCAGTCCATTATTTTCTCGGAATATTCGTTTCTCGTCTATGCGCTTGTCGCCAAGGCAATTGGTGCAAAAGGAATTCAGGTTCCCTCGGTCAATTACGGTCATGATTTGCCGGCGATGCTAAATGCCATTACAGAAGATACGCGACTGGTTTTTATCGCCAATCCGAACAATCCGACCGGAACATTTCTGCAGCCTGATGATATCGAGGCTTTTCTGGAGAAGGTGCCTTCAAATATTGTCGTCGTCATTGATGAGGCTTATAACGAATATCTGGATCAGGCAATTCAGTACGATTCTGCTGAATGGGTGAAAAAATATTCCAATCTTCTGGTATCACGTACCTTTTCAAAGGCGTATGGCCTTGCCGGATTGCGTGTCGGATTCGGGCTTGCCCAACCTGAGCTGACCGATCTTCTGAACCGGGTACGGCAGCCATTTAATGTCAATACACAGGCTCAGGCTGCGGCAGTTGCCGCTCTGAATGACAAGGCCTTTCTGGAAGAAAGCGCGCGAATCAATGCGGATGGTTATCGGTTCCTGACGGAAGCATTCCGAGATATGGGACTGGAATATGTTCCATCGCACGGGAATTTCGTGCTGGTTAAAGTCGGGGAGGACGATGGAGCAGGCTCACGGGTCCATCTGGAACTGCTGAAAAGAGGGATCATCGTACGTCCTGTCAATGCTTATGGCCTGCCGAAATGGTTGCGTATTTCAATCGGGTTGCCTGAAGAAAATCAGGCATTTGTCAGGGCGTTGAAAGAAGTATTGGCATAAGCTCGTGGTTCCATTCAAGAAAATTGTAATTTGCGGCGTCGGGCTGATTGGCGGGTCGCTTGCATTGGCACTGCGGAAAAACGGTTATAAAGGTCGTATCGTAGGATTTGAGAGAAGTCGGAAAATCCTGTCCAGGGCGTATGCGCTTGGTATCGTTGATGATGCGGGTTCGCCAATAGACGAAACATTCCGGGACGCCGATTTGCTGGTGTTGTCGGTGCCGGTTGCTCAAACAGGCAACGTTCTGAAAACGGTAATGCCGTATCTGTCTGCTGAAATGATTGTGACAGATACAGGCAGTACCAAAACGGATGTGATTGCCGTGGCACGTGAGGTGCTCGCTGCAAAGATTGACCGTTTTGTTCCGGCTCATCCGATTGCCGGACGGGAAATGAATGGCCCTGATGCGGCGATAGATGATTTGTTTGCAGGAAAGAAAACGGTTATTACGGCGCTCTCTGAAAACCGTACAGATGATATTGAGAAAATTGCGGGTCTGTGGGAACAGTGTGGTTCCATTATTCATTATCTGTCGCCGGATGCTCATGACAGCGTTTTTGCGACAGTCAGCCATATGCCGCATTTGCTGGCTTACGGACTGGTGGATTATGTCGCCAATCATGCTAAATCAGACCTTTTTTTCCAATATGCAGCCAGCGGATTTCGGGATTTTACAAGAATTGCCAGTTCTTCTCCCGAAATGTGGCGGGATATCACATTGGCCAATCGCACCCATTTGCTGGCCGAAATGGATGCATATCTGAAAGAATTGAAAAGTATACGCGATCTGGTGGAAAAGGCGGACGGGGCTGAACTGGAGAAAATCTATGCCAATGCCCAAAAAGCCAGAATGAACTGGTTGAATACGATTGAAAATTCCGAATCGAAAAAGTAGGAAGCATCCCATGCGTCATTATCCAAAATATATTGAGCTTTTGCCGGTCAAACATGTTTCCGGAACAGTACGTCTTCCCGGTTCGAAAAGTATATCGAACAGGACATTGTTGTTGTCGGCGCTTGCTGAAGGTGAAACAGTCATCAAGGATCTTCTTGCATCCGATGATACAGCAGTCATGCTTCAGGCATTGCAGGCACTTGGGATTCACTGGAATCAGACCGGTTTCGACAATGAATACATCGTTGCCGGAACAAAAGGAGAATTGCCGGTACGGAGTGCGGATCTGTTTTTGGGAAATGCAGGGACTGCCATACGGCCGCTGACAGCTGTACTGGCCGTTTTGGGGGGCGACTTTCTGTTGCATGGAATTAGGCGTATGCATGAACGGCCGATTGGCGATCTGGTCGATGCACTCAATGAATCCGGTGCCAATATTGAATATGTAGAAAATCCGGGGTATCCGCCGATCCGGATTCATGAGGGCCATATAAGGTCCCATAATCTCAAAGTACGCGGCAATGTTTCCAGTCAATTTCTGACAGCGTTGTTGATGGCGGCTCCGTTGATGGCAAAAACACAGGATGTGGCCATTCATGTGATAGGTGACTTGATTTCGAAACCGTACATTGAAATCACACTCAATCTGATGCGCTCGTTTGGTGTGGAAGTTGAACAGGATGGCTGGAAGTCTTTTGTTCTGAAAAAGGGGCAAACTTATAAAAGTCCGGGTGTTTTGCATGTGGAAGGTGATGCCTCATCCGCATCTTATTTCTTGGCTGCCGCAGCGATTGCTGGTGGACCGGTCAGGGTAGAAGGAATCGGGAAAAACAGTATTCAGGGTGATGTCAGGTTTGTCGATGTATTGCGGCGAATGGGTGCCCAAGTCGTCTATGGCAATAATTTCATTGAAGTGATATCGGGCGGTCCATTGAAACATATTGATGAGGATTTCAATCTGATTCCGGATGCTGCAATGACAGTGGCCATGCTAGCCGTTTATGCTGATGGTCCCAGTGTGTTGCGCAATATTGGCAGTTGGCGAGTCAAGGAAACCGACCGGATCGCAGCAATGGCGAGGGAATTGAAAAAACTTGGCGTGGAAGTAGAAACAGGTAACGATTGGCTGAAAATCACACCGGCTGATGTGATTTCGGATGCAATAATCGATACATATGACGACCACCGTATGGCCATGTGTTTTTCTCTGGCCTGTTTGTCAAGTTCCAATAAACAGGGAGCAAAAATCCGGATTAACGATCCAAAATGTGTGGCAAAAACATTTCCGGAATATTTTCAGGCATTTGAGTCATTGAAAACGTTGGAAGTTTGAGAGGGGCTGCTCCTAGTACGAGAGGACCGGAGTGGACGAAC
>CAZRQR010000019.1:0-21377 GCA_964602435.1 uncultured Oxalobacter sp. | reverse complement strand
TTTGCATAGGAAATATATTTATTTCCAGCCTCGTGATTCTCATTCTGAAGTGCCAATGCACGATTGAAAACGAAACGACACGCGCCAGCGAAGCGTCTCATTTCACGCTCCTGTTGACTATCTGGTCTTAACTGGAATTTGAAAGCTTGCAGTCGTTTCATGACGCTATCTTAAACAAAAACAGTCAGGCAGAAAATCGCGCCTTGTATCACCGACCTGAAGGCCGGGGATATAAGGCGCACCAGGTAAAATGGAAAAACCTTCTTTCAGTCCGTTTTTCCGGTATTTCCCGAAACCGTTTTATATTCCCACAGGAATCATGTCCGGATAATTCGTTTATACTTCCACCATGAACAAAGAAGCTACAAAAAACAGGACACCCATCAACGCCGAACGCCTGCTGAAACTGGCAGACGATACCCTCGGAACGGAAGCGACGGCACTGGAAACACTCAGAAAACGTTTCCGGCACGAAGACGGTGAACATTTCATCGAGTCCGTATCGCTGCTGCTGAATTGCAGGGGGCGCGTCGTTGTCTCCGGAATCGGAAAATCCGGGCATATCGGCAGGAAAATCGCTGCGACACTGGCATCGACCGGGACACCGGCCATGTTCGTGCATCCTGCGGAAGCCGCTCATGGTGATCTGGGCATGATTACACATGATGATGTTTTCATCGCCATTTCCTATTCTGGCGAAGCCGGCGAACTGATGGCCATCGCTCCCATTATCAAACGGATGGGAACCCGTCTGATCGCCATGACCGGTCACCCCGGATCCAGTCTGGCAAAACTGGCGGACGTTCACCTGAATGTCCATGTCGAAAAGGAAGCCTGTCCGCTCAACCTCGCACCGACCGCCAGTACAACGACGACACTGGCTCTGGGTGACGCCATTGCCGTCGCCGTTCTTGACGCACGGGGATTCAGGAAAGACGATTTCGCCCGCTCCCATCCGGGAGGCGCTCTGGGCAGGCGTCTCCTGACGCTCGTCTCGGATATCATGCGCAAGGGTGATGATATTCCCGTCGTCCAGTCCGACACCCTGCTTACGGATGCACTGTTTGAAATCACCAAAAAAGGAATTGCAATGACATCGGTTGTCGATGATGAAGGGCATGCCATCGGTGTCTTCACAGATGGCGACCTCCGGCGGCTGATCGAAAAACGGAAAGATTTCTCCAATATCGTCATTCATGACGTCATGTCACGCAATCCTCGTACCATCGCCCCTGAAAAACTGGCAGCCGAGGCTGTCAGCATCATGGAAAAATTCAGGATCAACCAGTTGCTTGTCACCGACAGGGACGGCAAACTGATCGGCGCTCTCCATATTCACGACCTGACTGAAGCGAAGGTGATCTGATGAATCCGGAACTGGCTAGCAAACTGTCACGAATCAAGCTGATGATCTTCGATGTCGACGGGGTTTTGACAGACGGAAAAATGCATTACGGAGTGGACGGCGAACTGTTCAAGAGTTTCAACGTTCTGGATGGACACGGCATCAAACTGCTGAAAAAAGCGGATGTCATGACCGCCATTATCAGCGCGCGCCATTCTCCTGTCGTCAACCGTCGTGCAGCCGATCTGGAAATCAGCCATGTCATTCAGGGCGCCGGCGAGAAAAAACAGGCGTTTGAACACTTACTGAAAAAAACCGGCCTGACTGCCGGCCAATGCGGATTTATCGGCGACGATATCATCGATCTGCCTATTCTGATCCGTGCAGGTGTGTCATTCAGCGTTCCGAACGGACACCCCGAAGTCTTGTCGCGTGTCGATCATGTCACCCGCCACAGTGGCGGAAACGGCGCAGTTCGCGAAGTCTGTGACATGATTATGCGTGCAAAAGGCTGTTATGCCTCTGTCGTGGAGAGTTTTCTGAAATGATTCAGGGTCCGAAATCGGCACTCCGCATACGGCTTGCCATCATCTTTACCACTGTACTCATCCTGACTCTGGGAAGTATGTGGATCAACATGGTTGTCCGGAGAAGCGCTTCCGACGCCGATGCACTCGAGCAGCGGACAGATCCGGATTACATCGTGGAAAATTTCCGTTACTTCAAAATGAAACCGGATGGACAGCCACAATACGAAGCGATCGGAACGAAAATGACACATTTTCCTGTCGAAGATTCCTATCTGATCGACAATCCTGTCATTTATTCTCTGAACGATTATTCACAATTACAGATGATCAGCTCGAAAGAAGCCTATATCGAAGATTTCAACACGAAAATCCATATGAGAAACAATGTCGTCATGGACAGGGAGCCCTCCGCACGAAAAGGTCCGTTCAGACTGACATCGGAATACGTTCTGGTTTATCCCGATGACGAGATCATGACGAGCGACAGGGAAGTCATCGTCCACGACAGCAATTCGGTCATGACCGGCATCGGCATGCAGGCCAACAACGCCACCAGTGAACTGCAGATATTCAACCGTGCCAGAATTACCTACAATCCCCCGGGCAAATCGAAACCCTAACCGTCCTGCAAGCATGATGAAGAAAAACCTATTGAACCTTCTGACATTCCTGTTTTGCATCGGCTTTTCCGTCAACGCACTGGCCGAAAAAGCGGATGCGGACAAACCGACCAACATCGAAGCCGACCAGATGTTCTCAGACGATGTCAAACAGACCACGACTTTCACCGGTAATGTTGTCGTCACGAAAGGAACGCTTCTGATCAAGGCCGGCAAGGCGGTTATTGTGGAAGACCCTGAAGGTTACCAGTTCATCACTCTTTACGCGGCTCCCGGAAAACTGGCATCCCTGAGACAGAAACAGGATGGCGGCCCCGACATCTGGCTGGAAGGCTACGGGGAGAAAATCGAATATGACAACAAAGACGAGGTAGCCAAATTCTTCACTCGTGCCAGGGTAAAACGCCTGCAGGGCAGCCAGGTTACCGACGATGTTTCCGGAGAATACATCTCCTATGACGCGAGAGAGGAATATTATAACGTCTACAATACCAGTGAAGGCGTTTCCAGACCAGGCGCCGGACGTGTCAAAGCCGTTATCCAACCCCGTGAGAAGAAAACAAGCAAATGAACAACAGCAAACTGATCGTTCGTCATTTACAGAAAACCTACGGCAAAAGAACCGTCGTCTCCAACGTATCGCTTGACGTTTCCAGTGGCGAAGTCGTCGGTCTGCTCGGACCAAACGGTGCAGGGAAAACCACCTCGTTTTACATGATTGTGGGACTTGTGCCGGCTGACGACGGTATCATCGAATTGGACGGTACAGACCTGACCCGTCTTCCGATACACAAACGGGCGTCCATGGGGTTGTCCTACCTGCCGCAGGAAGCATCCGTTTTCCGCAAACTCAACGTCGAGGACAACATCCGTGCCGTACTGGAATTGCAGAAAAAAGACGGCAAACCGCTGTCCAGACCGGAAATCGAACAAACACTGGACAATCTGCTGGACGAACTGCAAATCGAAAAACTGCGTACCAACTCGGCACTCTCGCTTTCCGGCGGCGAACGCCGGCGCGTTGAAATCGCGCGTGCACTGGCGACGGATCCCCGGTTCATTCTGCTGGACGAGCCCTTCGCGGGTATTGACCCGATTGCCGTGATCGAAATCCAGCGCATCGTCCGTTTCCTGAAAGAAAGAGGAATCGGCGTACTGATTACCGACCACAACGTCCGTGAAACACTCGGCATTTGCGACCATGCCTATATCATCAACCAGGGTACCGTTCTTGCCAGCGGTCATCCGGATGAGATCATCAAAAACGAGTTGGTCAGACGCGTCTATCTCGGGGAACATTTCAGAATGTAGGAAACAGGGCGAACATGAAACAGAAACTGCAAGCCCGTCTTGCCCAGCATTTCGCACTGACACCGCAACTCCAGCAGTCCATCAGGCTCCTGCAACTGTCCAGTCTCGAACTGAATGAGGAAATCGAACGTGCTCTGGCGGAAAATCCCATGCTGGAAAGACTGGATGACCCTTTGGCCAACACCACCCGTTTTCAGGCCGACGGTTCCATTATCAGACCTGTTGCAACCGTCGAAACGACCTATGACGACAATACACACGACGGTGCATCCGAACACGCCGGCGTGCAAGCGGATTTCACGGATGACCACAGAAACAGTGAAACAGACCATCTGATCTGGGATTCCGCCAAAATGTCCGACAAGCACCCGGACGATGAACGCTTCCAGCCGCAACTGGAAGCGCCACCGGAAACCCTGAAGGAACATCTGCTGTCCCAGATGAGACTGACGGTTCATGACCAGCGCGAACGTGCGCTTGTCGAACTCCTCATCGATGCCCTGGACTCCAACGGTTATCTTCTCGAAACACCGGAAGAAATGCTCGAATGGCTGCCGCCGGAACTGGCCATCGGCAAGAAAGAGCTGGAAGACGCACTCCGTTGTCTCCAGAATTTTGATCCACCGGGAGTCGGTTCCCGCAACAGCGCGGAATGTCTTGCCATCCAGATCAGGATAATGCCAAACATTCCTTACATTGTCCGGAAACGCGCCCTGAACATCGTCGAAAACCACTTGAAACTGTTCGCACAGCGCGATTTTACCCGCCTGAAAAAAGCACTCGACTGCGACGACGAAGACCTTCAGGAAGCACAGGAAGTCATCCAGCGATGCAATCCCCATCCTGGAGCGGCCTATGCAAATGACACGGCAGACATGATCGTGCCGGAAATCATCGCCGTCCGGAAAGAAGATGCATGGCATGCCGAACTCAATACAGATGCCATGCCCAAAATCCGCATCAACCGGATGTATGGCGAAATCCTGAAAAATACATCGGACAAGACAAGTCTCAACCCCCACTTCCAGGAAGCCAAGTGGTTGATCCGGAACATAAACCAGCGTTTTGAAACCATTCTGAGAGTATCAGAAGCCATTATCGAACGGCAACAGAATTTTTTCTCTTTTGGTCCGACTTCCATGCGCCCCCTTGTTTTGCGTGAAATTGCTGATACACTAGGACTACACGAGAGTACAATCTCACGTGTGACAACCCAGAAATACATGCTGACACCGCTTGGCATTTTTGAGTTGAAATATTTTTTCGGCAGTCATATCGCCACGGAAGAAGGAGGAGAAGCGTCTTCAACCGCAATTCGGGAAAAAATCAAACAGCTGATTGCCGGTGAAGACAGGAAAAAACCGTATTCCGACAACAAAATCGCACAGATGCTGGAAAAGGAAGGCTTGGTTATTGCAAGAAGAACCATCGCAAAATACCGGGACATGCTGAAAATTCCTCCGGCCAGTTTGCGGAAAAGTTTGTAGTCATGCCGGATATTTCAGGATACCTGGCATGTTTGGGTGACATCATCAAGGAGAAATGTATGAACCTTACCATCAGTGGACATCATCTCGAAATTACGCCTGCAATCCGCAACCATGTAGAAAGCAAACTTGACCGAATGAAACGGAATTTTGATGGCGTCATCGATATTTCAGTTTTGTTGGCGGTGGACAATGTTTCCGACAAGGAAAGAAGCCAGCGCGCCGAAATCAAACTGAATCTCTCGGGCAAAACCCTGCACGCGGAAAGCACGGCGCAAGACCTGTACGCCGCCATCGATCTTCTGATGGACAAGCTTAACCGGCAACTTGTCAAGGCAAAAAACAAATCCAAGGAACACTCACGGGAATCCGTCAAGAACATGCCTCTGGATGATTCCACATCCTGAAGGAACATTCCAGTCTGGCGAAAAGGCGCAAAATGCGCCTTTTTTTACAGGCGGGCATCCTACGGTATGGTTTTGGGGGCGTTTGATACATTTCCCTTGCCGGTACAGTTGTATCGACCCGAAAACAGGGTCAAAACCGGCTGTTATGGACAGGATTGCTTGTGAAGCAGCAAGGCAGAAGAAACCGCCATCACAGGCAACCTGTAAAAACGTCTCCCGACAACAGTCCACCAAGACTGCGATCTTCCGACCCATTTCTGCCCATACCTGCTGATGCTTCCGCCAGTCGTGAAAACATTGTCCGGTGAAATACATCGTCATGAACCGAAAGTTTTCACAAAAACCTTGACTGTGCAAAAATCCGGTAAGATAAATACAAAATCATCGCTTCTGAAACAGGAATTTCCCATGTTGATCAGAACTGTCGCGTCTGTCATCGCATCACTCTCGCTTCTTTGCATGTCCTTTTCATTTGCCGCAGACAAAAACATGCAGGCACTTCTCAGGCGAGCCAACCAGAACGACGTTCAGGCCCAGTTTTACCTTGGAAACGTCTATGCAAACGGTCTGGGTGTCGCAAAAAATCCGCAGCAGGCTGCATACTGGTACAAAAAAGCGGCAGGACAGGGAAAGCCGGGAGCCCAGTACAACCTTGGACTTCTCTATGCCAGCGGTGAAGGCGTTCCGCAAAGCGATGAACTGGCCGTCCACTGGTACCGGAAAGCGGCCGAAAACGATCTGGCCAATGCACAAAACAGCCTTGGAACAGCCTATTACACCGGCAAAGGAATCCGCCAGGACTTCCAGAAAGCCGTGTACTGGTGGAAAAAAGCCGCCCATCAGGGCTATGCCGACGCACAATACAATCTTGGTATCGCCTATTACAACGGAAAAGGCGTTCTCCAGAACGATCAGACCGCCATACAATGGTTCCGCAAGGCAGCGGATGCTGGAAATGCCAAGGCCCAATACAGTCTTGGATTCGCCTCCCTGACAGGACGGGGCACCTCACACAACCTGCAGCAGGCAGCCCAGTGGTTCCGGAAAGCCGCCAGACAAGAACTGCCGGAAGCTCTGTATGCGTTAGGTACACTTTATGCCAATGCAAAAAACCGTCCGGAAAACAGAATAGCGGCCCACGTCCTGTTCAATCGTGCGGCAGTGACGCAAGTCGAAGCCGTGGATGCCTTGAAAGTACTGGAAGAAGATATGACCGCCGAACAAATCGAAAAGGCACGCTCCCTTACCCTGGAAGACATCTTTCAGCCAAGGCACGATTGAAAACGAAACGACACGCGCCAGCGAAGCGCCTCATTTCACGCTCCTGCTGACCATCTGGTCTTAACTGGAATTTGAAAGCTTGCAGTCGTTTCATGACGCTATTTTAAACAAAAACAGTCAGGCAGAAAATCGCGCCTTATATCCCCGACCTGAAGGACGGGGATATAAGGCGCACTAGGTAATATCCGATCTCTCTGTTTCTCCATACTTGCAACAGAATGCCTCAGCCACAGAAACGGAAACATTCGTTGTTTTATCTTCTTCACCGTCCCATGCCTTCCATAAAACGATCTTGCATCAGCCCGATGCGGTTATGCCAACATCGAGAAAATGTCATTACACAAAAATCGAAATTTAAGTTAATTTTTTTTTGAAAAAATTATGTATTTTCTTGCAAATATGGTGCATAATAATCTTACCTATCAAGTTATTTTCTACCCGTGGATGTTTTTCACGGGTATTTTTTTGCAAATCCGGTTCATCTAATGCGACATAAAAGGTTTTGCCATATCGCGCTATTGCATTGTGAAACCCGCCTGAACAACTTCACCCGATAGCTACGCTGCCGCCACATCTATTTCACCGAAGCCCCATTTTCAGGACAAAAAAAGGATACAGAAAAATCTGTATCCCTTGTATTCTTTGGTCGGGGCGAGAAGATTCGAACTTCCGACCCCTTGCACCCCATGCAAGTGCGCTACCAGGCTGCGCTACGCCCCGAACAGACAGGCATTATATCAGTCTCTTTGCCAATTTGGCATGTTTTCATCTTATTTCGCCCGAATGGATGAAACATTATTGCGGATATACTCACAAAGTATCCATGAATTTAGCGACTCAGAAAGCCGGAAATGGGCCGATACTTCAGCAAAATACACTTCGCCATGCTGGATGGTCAGTTTTTTGACCGGTGCATCCTAGCTGAAATCGAGTTTGTCGAACGCTACCTAGAGAAAGTATTGGGGCGTGTCGCCGAATTGAAATATTGACATCCTCCCCCGCCTTTAGGCGGGTGAGGATGTCAAACGGGTGGCTCTTTCACCGTAATCGGCCGCATTGCTTTTCCGACACAGAACAGTTTCCACCCTGCTTCCGTCCGATTCAGCTCCCCGTCAACAAAAGCCGCTCTCGATTTCTTTCTTTTCCCCGATGCATCCATTTCCGTAAATTCAAAACAGAGAACGGATCCATCCTCATTGGCGATGGACGATTCCAGCTGCATGCTGTCCGGATTGTCGAGCCTGCTTCGCAGCAACAACATGGCCGTCAGCCCACGCTGTGAAAGTCTGGCATCCAGCTTTTCTTTTAGAACTTCCTCATAAGGTTTCTCGACTTCATTCATTTGCAAATAACAACCGAGACCGAGAAAAGCGAGAATCACCACCATGACACAAAGCAGGATCAGACGGATTCTTTTTCCTCTTTTTGGCCCCAGTGAATCACAACGGGGACATTTCGGAATGGTTTCCTCAATTTCCTCGCCACAGACCTTGCATTTCACAATCGCCATAAAAACAAACCAGTTTTCCAGTTGAAACGAAATGACTAGTATAGCAATTAATTTTCCGGAAAAAATGCTTATTCGGTCTTTTTGCGCGCAACCATTCCGATCAGTGCCGACATGCCGGTGTGCTGCGTTCCTTCGCGGATAAATGCATCATAACTTTTCAATTCAAGAATATCCATTGCCCGGAAACTGTCGGAAAGCATCTCCTCTGTATAAAGATGCTCCGCCTTCGTCGGCCCTCCGGTACCGAACTCCAGCTGCCTTGGCGTATACCCCTGAAGAATCAGGATACCGCCCGGCTTCAGTATCCGGATGCAGTTGGCAAAAAGCCGTGATCTCATATTGGGCGTGGCGAACTGCGCGAAAATCACGATAACCGCATCATAACTGTCGTTTTCCCATTCCCACTCATCTATACCGCAGACAGAATAGTTGACGGTAACCCCTTTTTCTTCCGCCAGCTTTTTTGCTTTGGCGATTGCCTTCTCGGACAGATCGAAAGCATCGGCATCCATCCCCTGCTGTGCACACCAGACGCTGTTTCTCCCTTCTCCATCCGCGACAAGAAGCACCTTCCGGCAATTTTCCAGATAATGCCTTTTTTCGGCCAGATACTCGTTCGGCTCTGTACCGAACAGATATTCAGATCCGTCAAAAAGTTCGTTCCACACCTCCTGTGCCGATTTGCCGGGATCCCTGACTATCTTACTCATGATCGTGTTTCTGATGCTTGCATTTCATTATTTATCACTGGAACCACGGCCATTCAATACAACAAAACCGCCGCAAGAATACATGATGGGAACTTGACATCCTCCCCCGCCCGAAGGCGGGAGATTTCTACGGAGTCAGAGCACTAGGGCCCTGATCTCTTCGGTGGATTCCTGCTGCTGGCGACCTGACTGCATCGCTCACTTCACAGGCTAGCCGGGCGTGTCACGCCCTTGGTATGTTTATCGTGCCGACTACATCGGCGTTTTCCTCAAAGCCATATGTTTTTCACACCGGAATTTCGATTGCGTCTTGCGATTTTCCGCTGAAACATGTCCGCAGCACGGACATGTCATGCTCGTGTTTTTCGGCGGTACTGCAATCAGTATCCCGCCACGCCATTCATACCGGACAGAATATCCCGACCAGTACAATGATTTCGTAACACGAGAAAATTTCCGCAAATCAAAATTTCTACATGACAATTGGATCGACTTGCCAGATGTCTTTCGCATATTCGGAAATAGCACGATCTGACGAGAAATAACCGACCCCCGCCACATTGGCAATGGCCTTCATATCCCAGCGCACAACCTGCCAGTACAGTGTATCCACCTGTTTCTGTGTCGCCACATAACTCTCATAATCAGCCAATACCAGATAACGATCGCCATAATTGATCAGGGAATCGTATATGGCACGGAAACGTCCCGGCTCATCGGGCGAGAAAAAACCGTCCCTGATCTGGTCAAGCGCCTGTTTGAGTTCCGGAATCCGTTCATAATACTCACGCGGCTGGTAATTGCCATTCTTGATTTCGACAACCTGCTCGGCCGTATTGCCGAATATGAATATATTGTCCGAACCGACACGCTCCATGATCTCGATATTCGCACCATCCAGCGTACCGATCGTCAACGCACCATTTGCCGCAAGTTTCATGTTGCCGGTGCCGGACGCTTCCGTCCCCGCCATTGAAATCTGCTGCGACAGATCGGCCGCCGGAATGATCATTTCCGCCAAGCTGACACCGTAATTCGGAATAAACACCACCTTGAGCCTGTCGCCGACATCCTTGTCGTTGTTGACCTTGACGGCCACATCGTTGATTAGCTTGATGATATCTTTCGCCATTTGGTAGGCCGAAGCCGCCTTGCCTGCAAAAATGACGGAACGCGGAACCCAGTTCACCTCCGGATTGGCCTTGATCTGGTTGTAACGGGTAATGATATGCAATACATTCAGCAACTGGCGCTTGTATTCATGAATCCGTTTGATCTGGACATCGAAAAGCGAATCGGGATTCAGGGTTATGTTCAGATTGTTTTTCACCCAGCGGCCCAGCCTCTGCTTGTTCTGGCGCTTGATAGCCCTGAAAGTTCCCAGAAAGTCGGAATTCGTGGCATATGGCTTCAGTTTTCCGATTTCCTCGAAATGAAGACGCCAGTCCCGGCCGATTCGGTCGTCGATCAGCTCGGACAGCAACGGATTGGCCTGCGACAGCCAGCGGCGCGGCGTAATGCCATTGGTAACATTCGTGAACCGTTCCGGGAATATCCGCGCGAAATCCGCAAAGATCGATCTTTTCATCAGTTCGGAATGCAACGCCGAGACACCATTGATCTTGTGGCTGGCGACCACCGCGAGATACGCCATTCTCACCCTGCGTTCACCGGTCTCGTCAATCAGCGAAATACGCCGCATCAGATCGTTGTCGTTGCCGAACTTCTGGGCGACCATCGTGAGAAACTCGTTATTGATATCGAAAATAATCATCAGATGGCGCGGCAGCACTCTGCCCATCAGTTCGACAGGCCAGGTTTCCAGCGCCTCACTCATCAGGGTATGGTTGGTGTAGGAGAAAATCCGCTGCGCCAGCGCCCATGCCTGCGCCCACGGAACACCCTGAATATCGACCAGAAGGCGAATCAGTTCCGGAACCGCCAAGACAGGATGGGTATCGTTCAGGTGAATCGAGATCTTGTCGGCCAGATCATCGAAACTCGGATTGTTGAGCTGATGCCTGCGAATCATGTCCTGCAAACTTGCAGACACGAAAAAATACTCCTGCATCAGGCGCAACTCGCGTCCCAACGACGTGGAATCATCCGGATACAGCACACGCGTGACGTTTTCCGACATGTTCTTTGTTTCTACCGCCCCGGCGTAATTGCCCTTGTTAAATGCGGACAGATTGATTTCCGATGTCGCCTTGGCGGACCAAAGTCGCAAGGTCGTCGCACATTCGGTTCCATAACCCGGAATGATCGTATCGTATGCCATCGCCAGCACGCTGTGTGTATCCACCCATCGTGCCTTTCCGCTGGACTGGTCGATATGACCGCCATAACGGACATGGTACTGCAAATCCTGACGCGGGAACTCCCAGGGGTTGCCGCGCGTCAGAAGCCAGTAATCCGGTGTTTCGACCTGATAACCGTCAACGATTTCCTGTTTGAACATACCATATTCATAACGGATGCCATAACCGATATTGGCGATATTCAACGTTGCCATGGAATCGAGAAAACAGGCAGCCAACCGTCCCAGACCGCCATTGCCCAACGCGGCATCCGGTTCATAGTTGGTGATTTCTTCCATATCGACAGCCAGATCGCTCAATGCCTCGCGCATGTCTTCGGTAATATCGAGCGATTCCAACGCATTCTGGAAAGTACGGCCAATCAAAAATTCCATGGACAGGTAATAGACAATTTTGTTTCCCTGCTCATAATAGGCCGTATTCGACTTCAGCCAGCGTTCAACCAGTCTGTTGCGAACGGCCAGTTCGGAGGCCAGCAGCCAGTCCCCCCGTGTTGCCGTCAGAGGAATCTTGCCGGAACGGTAACGCAAATTGTTTGAAATGGAACGCTTCAGGGCTTCTACATCGCTGGCGAGAAAACCTTCCTGTTTCGGTTTGTCAAAGCTCATTTCTGTTCTCCATTGAAAAGAGGGGGGACAATATCTTTTCCGCCTATTCTGCAAACTTGAAAAACCAATAAAATCAGCATCATAAATAAAAAACAGCGTAGCCTTTCAATCCCGCCCACAAGAAATATAACCGTTTGCAATGCTCTTTGGCAAGCGGATGAAATGGCCATTTTCAGCCATCTCATCCGCACGGACAATCGTTACGAACCGACTTTTATCTGCCGGTACAAGGACGCATACTGCCTTGCTGAATGCTCCCATCCGAACGACAGTCTCATCCCTTTTTTCTGGACCCTTCTCCAGTCTCTCGGCCTTTCGTACAATGCAAAAGCTCTCTCGAGCGCCGCCTCGAATGAAGGATAGTCAAAACGGTCAAAACAGAAACCTGTTGCGCGATTCTCGACCAGATTTTCCAGCGAACTGTCCGTCACCGTATCGGCCAGGCCACCGACGTGATGTACCAGCGGCAATGTGCCATACACTGAACCATACATCTGGACCAGACCGCAAGGTTCATAACGCGAAGGAACCAGAATGATATCGCTCCCTGCAAGAATCCGGTGCGCCCTGCTTTCATCATAGCCGATACGAACCGCGACCTGTCCGGGAAATTCATCTGCAAAACGGGAAAACGCCTCTTCCAACCAATGTTCTCCATTTCCCATAATGACAGCTTGGCCGCCCCTTTCGACAATGGCGTTCAGACCTTCGACAACCAGATGCAACCCTTTCTGTGATGCAAAACGGCTGATCACACAGAAAACCGGTTTGTCCTTCTGTACGGAAAGCCCCATTTCCTTTTGCAATGCAATACGGCACTTGCTCTTGCCGGTCATGGAACGTTCGTGATAATTCGCCGCGATATGGATATCCGTTTTCGGATTCCAGACCCGCGTATCGATCCCGTTCAGAATTCCTGTCAAATCGGATGAACGCTGCTGTACGACGCCACCAAGCCCACAGGATTGCTCGCCATACCGGATTTCTTCCGCATAGGTAGGGCTGACCGTCGTAATCCTGTCCGCATAACAAAAACCGGATTTCAGAAACGAAACCTGCCCGTAAAACTCGACACCATCCGGATTCAGCATGGAAAAAGGCAAATCCAGCTCACTGAACACATGAGCCGGAAAATTCCCCTGATAAGCCATATTGTGAACGGTAAATACGGTGCCGGCAGTTCGCCTTCCGCATTCCCATTCCAGTGCCTTGATATATGCGAACGCCAGACCGGCATGCCAGTCATGACCATGAACGATATCCGGTCTCCAGAAATAATCGAACCCTTCCACCAGACGCGCCGCACACCACCCCAAAAGCGCGAAACGGAGATGATTGTCGTGATATGGCTGTCCGTCCGGACTGTTGTACGGATTGCCGGCACGGTTATACAGATCCGGTGCCTCGACATAATAAACCGGCATTCCGGTTCCCGGCATCTTTCCATACATCAGTCTGACCCGGCGTGCACCGAATTTGGCAGGCAGTTCCGCTACAAGAGCCGGATCTGCAATACCTTTCATGAACTCCGGGAACCCCGGAACCAGCATGCGCACTTCACAGCCTTCCTTTTCCAGTTCCGGCGGCAGTGCAGCGGTCACATCGGCAAGTCCACCGGTTTTGAGGAGAGGGAAAATCTCTGAACAAACATGCAAAACCTTCAGGGGAAGCTGTTTTTCGCTCACTTATTCTACCTTCGGTATATGTTCAAAATTGTACAGTTTCGCAAACATTTCCTGCGTCACGAGAACCACTCCGTTCGGAGTGCGGTAAAACCGCTGCGCATCCAGTTCGGGATCCTCGCCGATAATCGTTCCTTCCGGAATGCGGCACCCCCGGTCAATAACCACCTTTTTCAGACGGGAACCCTGTCCGATTTCGCAATCCGGCAACACAACGACCTGATCGAGATTGCAGAAAGCCTGAACGCGCACCTTCGAAAACAGAATCGTATTGGACATCTTGGAACCGCAAATGATACATCCTCCCGATACCATCGTATTGGAAATGACGCCATCCATCCCGTACGGATCCGGAACGAACTTGGCCGGCGGTTCCTGCTCCTGGTATGTCCAGATCGGCCAGTCCTCATCATAAATGTTCAGCTGCGGCATATTGGATGTCAGCTCGAGATTGGTCATCCAGAATGAATCGACCGTACCGACATCTCGCCAGTAGGGCGGCACGAATTGCGCCGACGGAACGCACGACATGCTGAAATAATGCGCCATCGCATTGCCCTGGGAAACGATCTTGGGAATGATGTCCTTTCCGAAATCATGGGAAGACGTATTGTCCGCACAATCTTCATCCAGTAGACGGTACAGATAATCGGCATTGAAAACATAAATACCCATGCTCGCAAGTGCCTTGTCGGGATTGTCTGGCATACCTGGCGGATCGGCTGGTTTTTCCAGAAAACGGGTGATCCTGCGGTTATCGTCCACATCCATGACACCGAAACCGGTGGCATCCATGCGAGGAACCTCGATACACGCCACTGTACAGAGGGACTTTCGCTCGACATGATCCAGAAGCAGCATGGAATAATCCATCTTGTACACATGATCGCCCGCAAGTACCAGAATGTATTCCGGCCCATAGGAACGCAAAATCCCCTTGTTCTGCGCAACGGCGTCAGCCGTACCCCGATACCACAGACCCTCTTCCATCTGTTGCCCCGCCGGCATCAGATCGATAAATTCATTCTGTTCGCCACGCAGGAAACTCCATCCCCGCTGCAAATGACGGATCAGTGAATGCGGACGATACTGCGTGATGACACCGACACGGCGTATGCCTGAATTGATACAGTTGGAAAGGGCAAAATCAATGATCCTGAATTTGCCTCCAAAATAGACAGCCGGTTTTGCACGGTTATCGGTCAGCTGATGAAGTCGGGTTCCTCTCCCGCCGGCTAGGACAAGCGCAATGGTACGCTTTGGCAGCTGGCTTGCCACCATCATTTTATCTTCAACAACCATCACTCTGCTCCTTCTATAACTGCGTATTTTTATATCGGTTTCACAAGCATTCCCACTTTTTCCAATTTAACATACATTCATGAGTGTATGTTAAACATGTGGACAAACCTCCTTATAAAAACATGTCCTGTCTTTCCCATTGCCAGTGTTGTATCGGCAAAATGCGCCCGGTTCCCGGAAAACGGCCAGGTCAGGTGACGACTGTCGGTTCTTTCATACCGGTAAACCCCGCAATATCGGCCACCTTGCCGGCTATCTCGATCAGTTCGCCCAATGCCGCGTGCATATCCATGTCGATCCGGTCCTTTTCATACCGGTCGAAATAAACCCGCAACGTCGCACCTACCGTTCCGGTTCCTGACAGCCGGAAAACGATACGGGAACCATCCATGAAAAAGATCCGGATTCCCTGCTGTTGCGATACTGATCCGTCGACCGGATCGGTATATGAGAACTCATCGGCCTTCCCGATTTCCCACGTACCGTATTTTTCACCCGCCAGTCCGTCAAGCTTGCTTCTCAAATGATCCATCAATGCCACGGCCCGACCGCTGTCGATGTTGACATAATCATGACGGGAATAATAATTCCGGCCATATGCCTTCCAGTGATCATGGACAATTTCACGGACCGATTTTCCGGTCACGGCCAGCAGATTGAGCCAGAAGAGAATGGCCCAGATACCATCCTTTTCCCGAATATGGCTGGAACTGGTTCCATAGCTTTCCTCACCGCACAGGGTGATTTTGCCGTCATCGAGCAAATCGCCGAAAAATTTCCAGCCTGTCGGTGTTTCATAACAGGCGACATTCAGGGCAACCGCAACCCTGTCCGCCGCAGTTGACGTCGGCATTGAACGGGCGATCCCGGCTATTCCGTCGGAATAACCGGGAACCAGCGTTGCATTGGCCGCCAGAATAGCCAGACTGTCCGAAGGCGCCACGGCAATATGCCGTCCCACAATCATGTTCCGGTCGCCATCACCATCTGTTGCCGCTCCCATATCGGCACCGTCCGGCCCATTCATGTATTCCATCAGCTCCTTGGCATTGACCGGATTCGGATCAGGATGATGTCCGCCGAAATCCTCCAGAGGGACCGCGTTGACCACTGTGCCTGCAGGCGCCCCCAGCATTTTTTCCATGATCGTTTCCGCATACGGGCCGCAAACGGCATGCATTGCATCGAACCGGAATCTGAACCCGCCGGAAAACAGGGAACGGATGGCCCCGAAATCAAAGATCGACTGCATCAGTTCAGCATAATCCGCCACAGGATCAATCACTTCTATCGTCATGTCCTCCATCCTGACCGATCCGATCCTGTCCAGATTCACGTCCGGCGCATCGGAAATCCTGAACTCCCTGATGACTTTCGAACGGGCATATATGGCATTCGTGACCTTTTCCGGCGCCGGTCCCCCATTGCCGATATTGTATTTGATGCCGAAATCGCCAGACGGGCCGCCAGGATTGTGACTTGCCGAAAGAATGATGCCGCCGAACGTCCCGTATTTCCGGACAAGGCAACTGACTGCCGGTGTCGACAGAATACCGTACCGGCCGACCATGACCTTGCCGAAACCATTGGCCGCAGCCATTTTAAGAATGACCTGTATGGCAACGGAGTTGAAAAAACGCCCGTCACCGCCCAAAACAAGTGTTTTGCCCTGATAACCGGTCACGGAGTCGAAAATGGACTGGACGAAATTTTCCAGATAATGAGGCTGGCGGAAAACGGAAACCGTTTTCCGCAGTCCGGACGTACCCGGATTCTGATCTTCGAAAGGGGTAGTACTAATTGTCTGAATTGACATGTTTGCTCCCGGATATGGTTAAACGACCCGCCATCAGATATCTCAGTACAGTCTGTTGCCGGACAGACTCTACTGTCATCTTACCAAGATTGTCATGGAACCGCCAGCATAATGGTATGCCCCTGCAACAGGACCTGGAACTCGAGATTGGCTCCGTTCTGGTATGCCGAACTGCTGTCAGACAATACCTTCCATTGTCCCGGCGGCAAACGGAAAATGACCGGCTGTACCGAAGCATTCAGCAATATCAGACACGGACTGGAAGAATCGCTTGCGCGAATCAGGATACCCATACTGAAAACCCGCTTGTTGCTCCACAGGTTGCCCAGCTTGTCCCCGCCATTCGGCGACAGCCAACAGATTGATGCATCCGGAACGGCAAAATCCGGACGGTCGGAAGAAAACCATTTGTTCTGTCCCAGTGCCGGATACGTTTTGCGCAATGAAATCAGCTGTGCGACGAAATCCTGCAATCCGGTATCGGCTTCTTCCCAATCCAGCCAAGTCAGTTCATTGTCCTGACAATAGGGATTGTTGTTGCCATTCTGTGTCTGTCCGAATTCATCGCCTGCCACCAGCATCGGCGTTCCCTGGGAAAACAACAGCGTCGCCAGCAATGACCGCCTCAACTTGTCGCGACGCAGGATGACCTCCTGCAAAGTGGCTTCGCCCTCTTCCCCGCAATTCCAACTGAGATTGTGATCCGAGCCATCCCGGTTGTGCTCTCCGTTGGCCTCGTTATGCTTGTGGTTGTAACTGACGAGATCTCTCATGGTGAATCCGTCATGAGATGTCACGTAATTGACGCTGGCTGCTGGCAATCTTTCCCGTATGCCGAACAAATCGTTCGATCCTGCAAAACGTTGCGCGAATTCGGACAACGAAGAACCCTGATGCAGCCAGAACGAACGCATGGTATCGCGGAATTTGTCATTCCACTCAAACCAGCCGAACGGGAAATTGCCGAGCTGGTAACCGTCCGGCCCCAGATCCCAGGGTTCCGCAATCAGCTTGACACGGGACAATACGGGATCCTCGGCAATGGCCCTGAAAAATCCGGCATTGATGGAATATTCGTCTCTTTCCCTCGCCAGCGTTGGCGTCAGATCGAAACGGAAACCATCCACATGCATTTCCGTCACCCAGTAGCGCAGAGAATCCATCACCATTTCAAGAACACGCGGATGCCCGAGATTCAGACTGTTTCCGCATCCTGACCAGTTTTCGTACCGTGCCGGTTTTTCGGGCTGCAAATGGTAATACATAGCATTGTCGATTCCCTTGAAAGAAAACATCGGACCATCCTCGTTGCCTTCAGCAGTATGGTTGTACACGACATCCAGAATCACTTCTATTTTCCGACTATGCAATGCCCTGACCATGTCACGGAATTCGGATACGGGTGTCGTGCCCGGACGTCCGGACCAGTAACGGTTTTCCGGCGCAAAAAAGCCGATGGTATTGTATCCCCAGTAATTGACCCGCCCGTCCCGTATCAGACGCGCCTCGTCGGCCATGGCGAAAACCGGGAGAAGTTCTACCGAGGTGATCCCCAGTTTTTCCAGGTAATCCAGGATGACCGGCTCGGCAAGTGCCGCATAGGTTCCCCGGATTTCTTCCGGAATACCCGGATGGCGCTTGGTGAAACCCTTCAGGTGCAATTCATAAAGAATCATCTGTCCGGCCGGAATACGTGGCGGCTCGTCGTCGCCCCAGTCATATACCTCGTGGATTACCTTGCCCTTCAGCGCAATCGTGCCCGTATCGGCGTCGGATGCATCCGAAAACTCGTCCTGTCCGCCATACCGCCCGACAACCAGACGGGCATACGGATCAAGGAGCACTTTCCTGTCGTTGAAGCGTTGTCCGTTCCGGGGAGAATGGGGCCCCGACACACGATAACCGTAAACCAGTCCCGGTTTGGCTCCCGGCAAATAACCGGACCAGATGCCATTTTCCGATGCGTTCAACGACAGACGTGCCTCTTCCCTTTGCCCGTCTTCATCGAACAGACAAAGTGTGACCGCCCTGGCTGCCGGTGCCACCAGTGAAAAATTGACGCCATTCCCGTCCCAGTGCGCTCCAAGCGGGGAAGATTTTCCGGGTTCCAGTCTCATGTCGTTATCCGTTTCCATCATTCATCCTTTCTGACCAGCATACAGGTCGCCAGCGGCGGCACCGTCACTTCAAGCGACCATGGCATTCCGTTGGACGGAACCGGCTGTGCCAGCAATTCATGATTGTGAACGCCTCCGCCGCCATAAATCACGGCATCGGTATTGATAATCTCACGGTACCACCCCGGTTCGGCAACACCGATGCGATACCCGTAACGGGGCACTGGCGTGAAATTGCTTATCACGATGACAAAACGGTTTTCATCATCCCGTCTCACAAAACAGAAAACCGAACTGTCCGTATCGTCATGAATAATCCACTCGAATCCTTGCGGACTGTAATCCAGCCTGTACAGGGGAGAAAAATCCCGGTACACCGTATTCAGATCGCGTACAAGCCGCTGCACACCAGCATGCAACGGATACTGCAACAAATGCCAGTCGAGACTTCCATTGGAATCCCATTCGCGGTACTGTGCGAATTCTCCTCCCATGAAAAGCAGTTTCTTGCCCGGATATCCCCACATGAATCCATAATAGGCCCTGAGATTGGCAAAACGCTGCCATTCGTCTCCCGGCATTTTTCCGATCAGCGATCCCTTGCAATGAACGACTTCATCATGTGACAAAGGCAAAATGAAATTTTCCGAATAGGCGTACATCATGCCGAAACGCATCTTGTCGTGATGATATTTGCGAAACAGCGGGTCTTCACGCATATACGACAGCGTATCGTGCATCCATCCCAGATTCCATTTGTAATGAAAACCGAGACCGCCATCCTGCACGGGATGGGTCACGCCGGGGAAACTGGTGGATTCCTCGGCCATCGTGACCGCTTCTGGCCGTTCCCTTCTTACGGTCTCGTTCAGTTTTCTCAAAAACGCGATCGCCTCGAGATTTTCGCGACCGCCATATTTGTTGGGAATCCATTGCCCCGGAGCACGGCTGTAATCCCTGTACAGCATGGAAGCGACCGCATCGACCCGCAGACCGTCCACACCATACCGTTCGATCCAGTAAAACGCATTGCCAACCAGATAATTGCCGACCTCGGTACGACCGTAATTGTAGATGACGCTTCCCCAGTCCTGATGGATGCCTTCCCGTGGATCCTCATGCTCATACAGTGCCGTTCCGTCAAACTTTACAAGGCCATGCGCATCGGCCGGAAAATGGGCCGGAACCCAGTCCAGTATGACGCCGATCCCGCTGTCATGGGCTGTTTTGACGAAGCAGCGAAAATCCTCAGGTGTCCCGAACCGGGCTGTCGGCGCATAAATACCCGTAGACTGATATCCCCATGAATCATCATAAGGATATTCATTGACCGGCATCAGCTCGATATGAGTGAAAGCAAGACTTTTAACATACGGAACCAGCTGCTCCGCCAGTTCACGATAAGTCAGCCAGCGACGCCCGTCATCCGGCAAACGCCAGGATCCCAGATGAACCTCGTATATGCTGACAGGCGCATCCGGTGCATTGGCAGCCTTGCGCTGCACATCAGAAGGCACAACAGGAGGCAATCCATGCACGACAGATGCCGTATCCGGACGCAACTGCGCGTGGAAAGCATACGGATCGGCTTTCAGCCGGATTTCTCCGGCAATATCCCTGATTTCATATTTGTACAGGTCGCCGGGCATGACATGCGGAATGAACATTTCCCAGACACCGCACTCATAACGGTAACGCATCATGTGCCGCCGTCCGTCCCAGTCATTGAAATCGCCGACGACAGAAACACGCCGTGCATTGGGCGCCCATACGGCAAAACTGACACCGGCAACTCCTTCCATCACAGCAGGATGGGCGCCAAGCCTTTCGTAAGGCCTGTGATGTGTCCCTTCCGACAACAACCAGACATCGACATCACCCAGCACGCACGCGAAACGATAGGCGTCTTCCAGTTCCTGCTGATGCGTACCCCAATCGATTTTCAGCCGATAGGGAAACGGCTCTTTCCGCCCGGGTATTTCAGTCTCGAACAGCACAGTATCGGCGAACCGCTTCATCCGGACCGGTTCACTATCCTGATGCGCATCAACAACCGCCACGGAAACCGCACCCGGCAACAATGCCCTGACAATCAGTTTGCCGTTTTCCCGATGCATACCCAAAACGGAAAAAGGATCATGGAAATCGCCGGAAATGACGCGTTTCAGTATCTCGGCGGAAGTGACTGCATTTTGCATCGCGTTTTCTCCAGAATCCGAACATCAGCGTTACAGGGAATGATGTATCCATCTTACCACAATGCGCCGCAAAGCCCTGTTTTTCAAAGCGGGAATATAAGGCGAGGTTTTCCAGACCGTTGTTTAAAATAG
>CAZRQR010000018.1:0-21588 GCA_964602435.1 uncultured Oxalobacter sp. | reverse complement strand
CGCTTCGCTATCCGTGCATTGTATCCTCTTCCTTAAGGACGGGGTTTTACGGCACGGCTGATAAATATCCCAATCTGCCATCATCATATTTTCACGACAATGCATTTGCACAAGTTTTTGGCGCATGCTATTTTTAATTGTTTTACGATTGGCAGTTTCATCCGCATTCTCTTTTCCGCTAATTGAACAGATCACTACTATGGCTCAATATGTTTTCACGATGAACCGTGTCGGCAAAGTGGTACCGCCGAAACGACAAATCCTCAAGGATATTTCCCTTTCTTTCTTTCCGGGCGCAAAGATCGGCGTGCTCGGCCTGAATGGCGCCGGCAAATCGACATTACTGAAAATCATGGCCGGTCTCGATCATGACATCCAGGGCGAAGCGATACCGATGCCCGGTATCAAGATCGGTTATATGCCCCAGGAACCCGAACTCGATCCGGAACAGACCGTGCGGGAAGTGGTTGAATCCGGTCTTGGCGAAATTATTGAAGCCCAGAAAAAACTGGACGCAGTATATGCCGCCTACGCAGAACCCGATGCGGATTTCGACGCTCTGGCAACAGAGCAGGCCCGTCTCGAAGCGATCATTGCCGCGGCAGATGGCGGAAAAACGGAACAACAGATGGAAATTGCTGCCGATGCCCTTCGTCTTCCTCCATGGGATGCAAAGATCAAGATACTGTCGGGTGGTGAAAAACGGCGCGTCGCCCTGTGCCGCCTGCTGTTATCCAAACCCGACATGTTATTGCTGGACGAACCGACCAACCATCTCGACGCGGAATCTGTAGAATGGCTGGAACAGTTCCTTCACCGTTTTCCCGGAACAGTGGTCGCCATTACGCATGACCGTTACTTCCTCGATAACGCTGCGGAATGGATTCTGGAACTGGACAGAGGGCAGGGGATTCCATGGAAAGGAAATTACAGCTCATGGCTCGACCAGAAAAATCTGCGACTGAAACAGGAAGAACAGAAAGAATCGGCCCGTCAGAAAACCATCGCCAAGGAACTGGAATGGGTCAGACAGAATCCCAAGGGAAGACAGGCGAAAAGCAAGGCACGGCTTGCCCGTTTCAATGAACTGTCCGAATATGAATATCAGAAACGAAACGAAACACAGGAAATTTTCATTCCTGTTGCGGAAAGACTCGGAAACGATGTTATCGAATTCCGCAATGTCAGCAAAAGTTTCGGCGACCGTCTGTTGATCGACAATCTGAGCTTTATCATTCCAGCCGGCGCGATTGTCGGAGTCATTGGCCCGAACGGAGCGGGCAAATCCACGCTGTTCAGAATGATTGCCGGACAACAGCAACCCGACCAAGGCGAAATCTTGATCGGCAAAACGGTCCGGCTGTCGCTTGTCGATCAGTCAAGAGAAGCTCTTGATAACGACAAAACCGTATTCGAAGATATCAGCGAGGGAACGGATCTGATTTCGGTCGGCCGTTTCGAAATGAATGCACGTGCCTATCTGGGGCGCTTCAATTTCAAGGGAAGCGATCAGCAGAAAAAAGTCGGAAATCTTTCCGGTGGTGAACGCGGTCGTCTTCATCTGGCAAAAACACTGATGAGAGGCGGCAATGTTCTGTTGCTGGATGAACCTTCCAACGACCTGGATGTCGAAACATTGCGTGCGCTGGAAGACGCTCTTCTGGAATTCGCGGGAAGCGTGATCGTTATTTCCCATGACCGCTGGTTCCTCGACCGTATCGCAACGCATATTCTGGCATTTGAAGGTGACTCGCAAGTTACCTTTTTCGAAGGAAATTATCAGGAATATGAAGCGGACAAACGCAAACGGCTGGGCGAAGAGGGCGCCAAACCGAAGCGGTTGCGCTACAAGCCGGTAACACGTTAAATTAAAACAACTGCAAATCGCAAAAGACTTCTGTCATCATCAGATGGTAGACTACAATACAGGATTAACCACAACCACACTCGTACTGTGTCCAATATTGTTGAAATTCACGATCTTGTTTTTGGATATGGAGACCGCGAAATCCTTTCCGGCATAAACATGATTTTTCCAAAAGGGAAAGTGGTCGCCATCATGGGGGGATCCGGTTCCGGCAAAACCACTATCCTGCGACTGATCGGCGGACAACTGATCCCGAAAAGTGGTGATGTCATCATTGATGGTGAAAATATCCGGTCGCTAGAAACCGCTTCGTTATACAGGCTCAGGCGAAAAATGGGCATGCTGTTCCAGTATGGCGCCCTGTTTACCGACCTTTCCGTATTTGAAAACGTTGCGTTTCCCCTTCGCGAACAAACCGATCTGCCGGAAGAACTGATTCATGATCTCGTCCTGATGAAACTGAATGCTGTCGGCCTGCGAAACGCTGCAGGGTTGATGCCCAGCGAAATTTCAGGAGGAATGGCACGCAGGGTTGCCTTGGCACGCGCTATTGCACTTGACCCGCAACTGATACTTTACGATGAGCCTTTTGCCGGTCTGGATCCGATTTCGATGGGCGTCACCGCCAATCTGATCCGCAAACTGAACGGTGCGCTCCATTCGACGTCTGTTCTGGTTTCTCATGACGTGACCGAATCCTTTTCCATCGCCGACTACGTATATTTCATCTCGTCAGGAAAAATCGTCGCACACGGCACCCCTGCAGAAATGATGGAATCGACCGATCCGTACGTCCATCAGTTTGTCCACGCCGAAACAGATGGCCCGGTACCGTTCCATTACCCGGGCACATCGATTGCTGCTGATCTCGGACTGGAGAAAGCATCATGAGCAATTTCATCAGCAATCTGGGGTACAAAACCCGCAAATCCATTGACGATATCGGTTATGCGACCCGCATATTTCTTGCGCTCATACGCGCACTGCCCCAACTTCTGAAACGTCCCAGTCTGATTACGGACCAGATATTCTTTATCGGAAACAGATCACTGGTCATCATCTGCGTATCTGGTCTCTTTGTCGGTTTCGTGCTAGGGCTTCAGGGATATTACATTCTTGTCCGGTACGGTTCCGAACAGGCGCTTGGCGTATTGGTTGCGTTGGCCTTGACCCGTGAACTCGGGCCCGTCGTCACGGCATTGCTTTATGCTGGCAGGGCTGGCACTTCCCTGACAGCGGAAATCGGTCTGATGAAAGCCGGGGAACAGCTGGCAGCCATGGACATGATGGCCGTCAATCCTGTCAAACGGATTCTCGCTCCGAGATTCTGGGCCGGGATCATCTCCATGCCGATTCTGGCAACACTTTTCAGTGCGGCCGGCGTGATCGGTGGTTATATCGTCGGCGTTGTGCTGATCGGCGTGGATGACGGTGCATTCTGGTCGCAAATGCAGGAAGGCGTCGATATCTGGAACGACATCGGAAACGGTATCATCAAAAGTCTTGTGTTCGGATTCGCTGTCACATTCATGGCCCTGTTTCAGGGTTATGAATCGAAACCGACACCTGAAGGCGTTTCAAGTGCGACAACCCGAACGGTCGTCTATTCTTCTTTGCTGGTTTTGTGGCTGGATTTCATCATGACGGCCCTAATGTTTAATTAATTTTCCATTCACCTTTCAGATAATTCAAAATCAACCGTATAATTGGTTTTATCGAAAGAGCGGATGCATTGACAGAGGTATATTCATGCAGCGTAAATCACTGGATATCTGGGTTGGTCTTTTTGTGTTGCTTGGCGCCGTTGCACTGATGTTTCTGGCCCTCAAGGCCGGAAACATGAGTTCGTTTTCGTTTGAAAAAACATATACGGTTTCCTCGCGCTTCGACAACATCGGAGGCCTGAAACCACGCGCGCCGGTCAAAAGTGCCGGCGTTGTCGTTGGAAGGGTCGGTGATATTTCTTTCGATAATGGGGATTATCGTGCTCTGGTTACACTTCAGTTGCAGGAACGCTACAAGTTTCCCAAAGACAGCAGCGCGAAGATTCTGACATCTGGATTGCTCGGTGAGCAGTACGTTGGTCTTGAACCGGGCGGTGACGAAGCCGACCTTGCCGCGGGAGACCAGATAAAAATGACACAATCTGCTATCGTTCTGGAAAATCTGATCAGTCAGTTTATTTACAATAAAGCTGCAGAATAAAGGTAACCTTATGAGTCGTCTGAAACGTTTGGCAAAACCCGCAACCGCCTTGGTGGCAACCGTTCTTCTGACAACCGGCTGTGCAACTAACAACCCGAACGACCCGTTCGAGAACTATAACCGGGTCATGTTCTCGGTCAACGAGGCCTTCGACAACGTCATTTTCAAACCGGTTGCGACCGCCTACAAGGCCGTTCTGCCGGATATCGTTCAGACAGGGGTCACCAATTTCTTCGGAAATATTGCGGATGTCTGGACGGCATTCAACAATTTTCTGCAAGGTGAAGGTCAGAAGGGACTGTCTGATGTCACACGCGTCACGGTCAATACCATTTTCGGTCTCGGAGGCCTGATTGACGTTGCCTCGGATCTCAAACTGACAAAGCATCATGCCGATTTCGGCCAGACTCTCGGTGTATGGGGAATGGAATCCGGTCCTTATGTTGTACTTCCGATCCTTGGCCCTTCCACACTTCGTGACACAATCGCACTGCCTGTCGAATGGTATGGCGATCCTTGGACTTACGTTGACAATATCCGCTTGCGCAACGCAGGTATCGTTGTCCGTGCCGTCAATTACCGTGCAGCACTACTGGACGCCTCGTCGCTTGTTGACGATGCTTCCCTGGACAAATATGAATTCATGCGCGACGCTTTCCTGCAACGCCGTTACAGGCAGGTTCATGGCAGCGACAGTGGCGATGGAGAGTGGGAAGAAGTGACTGCATCCGAACCTTTCATCAAACCTGAACCGGCCATTCCGCTTAACAAGAGCATGAAGGAAAAAACGGCAAATCCGGCAGAATCTTCCGTAAAAGAAAAAGCCGTACCTGCAAACTGATTATCAATTTCTGACAATTCTGTAAAAAATGAAAATCTTCAAAAAATGGTTCCTGTTTCTGGCTGCTTTCTGCATGTTGTGCCTGACTGCGAATGCCAGCGCCATGGAAGCTCCTGACACTTTGGTCAAGCGCATCAGCAAGGAAGTCATGGACGCGGCCAAGACCAACAAGGAAATCAAGAAAGGCGATCAGAAACAGATCTATACACTGGTCGAGACCAAGATATTCCCTCATATCAACTTCCAGCGCATGACATCGCTAGCTGCCGGCCGTTACTGGCGTCAGGCGACTCCGACACAAAAAGAACAGCTGACCAAGGAATTCCGGGATCTGCTGGTTTACACCTACTCGAACGCTGTTTCCAAAATCGATAACCAGCGGCTTGAATTCAAGCCGCTGCGTATGAGTCCCGATGCGACAGACGTTATCGTTTATTCCAGGATTATCCAGCCACGCGGCGGCGATCCCATCGAACTCAGCTACCGGATGGAAAAAACAGACGATGGCTGGAAAATCTATGATGTCAATGTTCTGGGCGCATGGCTTGTTGAAACGTACAAAGGAACTTTTGCAAGTGAAATCAGCCGTTCCGGTATTGATGGGCTGATTCAGGTACTTGCACAGAAGAACAAGCTGCTTGCATCAGGAAAGCCGGCCAATTCCGCAAAATAAAAGAAAGTGTCCATTCATGTCTTTCGCCATATCATCACTCAACTTTTCCAATGCAAAGCATGTTCTCCAGGAAGGACTTCAGGCGATTGCGCGCGGAGAACATGAATGTGACCTTGTCAATCTGGTTCAGGTCGATTCCGCCAGTATTGCAGTGCTCTTGGCTTGGCAGCGTGCGGCACTGCAAAACCATTCGCCTCTTCATTTCAGAAATATTCCGGAAAACCTTGTCAGTCTTGCTTCAGTTTATGGTGTAAATGATCTGCTGGCAATTTCCTGAGACTTCCGGAAAATTTCAACCAAAAGCCCCGAAAAAACCATGATTCCAGGTTTTACGGGGAGCCCGGCCTAATACCAACTGCTGTCTGTTTCACAAAATGAGCGCTATCGATATCTGCCAGATCAATAAAAGTTATCGATCCCTTCATGCATTGAAAAATGTGTCTTTCCGCGTGGAAGAAGGCGAGTTTTTTGGTCTGCTCGGACCGAACGGCGCAGGAAAAACGACATTGATATCCATTATGGCCGGTCTTGTCCGGGCCGATAGCGGCTATATCCGGATCGCTGGCCACGATGTCGTCTCCGATTACAGGATGGCAAGAAAAAAACTCGGTGTCGTCCCGCAGGAACTGGTTTTCGATCCCTTTTTTACGGTTCGGGAAACATTACGCCTTCAATCCGGCTATTTCGGCCTGAAAAAAAACGATGACTGGATTGATGAAATCATGTCAAACCTTGATCTCGCCGACAAGGCCGATGTCAACATGCGTGCGCTGTCCGGGGGAATGAAACGCAGGGTACTTGTCGCACAGGCATTGGTTCACAAGCCACCGGTTATTGTCCTGGACGAACCGACAGCCGGCGTTGACGTCGAGCTTCGGCAGACATTATGGCAATTCATAGGAAGACTCAACCGGAAAGGACATACCATCGTGCTGACGACGCATTATCTGGAAGAGGCCCAGAACTGGTGCAGCAGGATCGCCATGCTGAAAAACGGCCATGTCGTTGCGCTTGACACAACAGAAGCACTTTTGCATCGCGCATCCGAATCACAACTGATTCTCCGTCTTGATGGCGGCGATCTGCCTGACTCGCTCACGCCACTGGTCTCGCAATGTGAAATCGCCCATACATCCAGAACCTGGACGCTGCGGATCAGCCACTTTACGGATATCGAAACGATACTTTCCGAACTGAGAAAACATCATGTCGTCGTCAACGACCTCCAATTCAGGCAACCTGATCTGGAAGATGTCTTTTTGCAAATTATGGATACCCGACTGAACTGACGTGTTTGCCACTACTTTCCAAACCCTCTTTTACAAGGAAGTGTTGCGCTTCATGAAAGTCGCGACACAAACCATAACGGCCCCTGTGGTTACGGCATTGCTTTATTTGCTGATATTCGGCCATGCACTGGAAAACCATATCCAGATATATCCCGGTGTGGGCTATACATCATTTCTCGTTCCGGGGCTGGTCATGATGAGCCTGTTGCAAAATTCATTCGCAAACTCATCTTCTTCCCTGATTCAGTCGAAAATCAATGGCAGTCTTGTTTTCATATTGCTTGCGCCCATTTCGCACTGGCAATTGTACATGGCGTATATGCTGGCATCCGTTGTTCGCGGGTTGACCGTGGCAACAGGCGTTTTCATCGTTACCGTCTGGTTTGCCCAGCCATCATTTCATTCTCCATTCTGGATTCTGTTTTTCGCTTTTCTCGGATCAGCCATTCTGGGAACCATCGGTATCATCGCCGGAATATGGGCAGACAAATATGATCAACTGGCCAGTTTCCAGAATTTCCTGATCATGCCGGCAACTTTTCTGGCGGGTGTTTTTTATTCCATCCATTCCCTGCCCGCCTTCTGGCAACGTATTTCCGAATTCAATCCGTTTTTTTATCTTGTTGATGGTTTCCGGTACGGTTTTTTCGGACATTCGGATGTCAGTCCCTGGACAAGCCTGGGTATCGTGAGTGTCTTTTTTTTCGTTCTGGCATTTTTCGCCGTGCATTTATTGCAAAAAGGATATAAATTGCGATTTTGACGCTTGCGCAGGACTCGAGCAGCAAACGACTGCCAGAAAATTTTCAGATATACCAACCAATATTGAAGATCTTCCAAATGGACAAGCTAATTATCAATGGTGGCAACCGTCTTTATGGTGAAATCAGGATTTCCGGTGCAAAAAACGCCGCATTACCTATTTTGTGCGCGAGCCTGCTGACAGCAGACGATATCGAACTGACCAACGTCCCCCATCTGAAAGATGTCCAGACAATGCTGACGCTGTTGCAGCAAATGGGAGTTACCGCCAGACAAGATGGAAACCGGATGATTCTGAACGGAAGTGCAGTCCACAATTTCTATGCACCCTATGAACTGGTCAAGACGATGAGAGCGGCCATTCTGGTTCTGTGCCCTCTGGTTGCCCGTTTCGGCGAGGCCCAGGTATCCCTTCCTGGCGGATGCGCCATTGGTTCACGACCTGTTGAACAACATATCAAGGGATTGCGTGCGCTGGGCGCCGAAGTCGAAATCAGGGCCGGCTATATCCATGCAAAGGCAAAAAAACTGAAGGGTACCCGGATCGTGACCGATATGATTACTGTAACGGGAACGGAAAATCTGCTGATGGCCGCCACGCTCGCTGAAGGCGAAACCGTCATCAAAAATGCGGCACGCGAACCTGAAGTGACCGATCTGGCCAATCTGCTCGTCAAAATGGGCGCCCGAATCGAGGGTATCGGAACAGACCGGCTCGTCATTCACGGAGTTGACCGATTACACGGCGCACAACACAACGTTATTCCAGATCGTATCGAGACGGGAACGTTTCTTTGCGCGGTAGCCGCAACAGGTGGAGATGTCACATTGACAAAAACGCGCGATAATATACTTGAATCGGCCTTGAACAAAATCCGTGAAATGGGTGCAGACATATTGACCGGCAATGACTGGATCCGCATCAAAATGGAAAACCGTCCCAAAGGAGTCAATTTCAGGACAACCGAATACCCCGGCTTTCCGACTGACATGCAAGCCCAGTTCATGGCGGTAAACTGCCTGGCTTCGGAAGCGACTCACGTCATCGAAACGATTTTTGAAAACAGATTCATGCATGTACAGGAACTGAACCGTCTGGGAGCCCGCATCAAGACAGAAGGAAATACCGCGTTCATCTCGGGAGTAGGCAAACTGGTCGGCGCACCGGTCATGGCAACCGATTTGCGTGCATCCGCATCACTTGTCATTGCCGGTCTTGCGGCACAAGGCGAAACACAGGTCAACCGGATCTACCATCTCGATCGCGGATACGATCAGATGGAAGTGAAATTATCCGCCGTTGGGGCCGACATTATAAGAGTCAAACAATGAGTCAGACAGCAGAAAAACCATCGCAAGAACTGATCCTTGCCCTTTCCAAAGGGCGGATTTTCGAAGAAACCATGCCGCTTCTGGAAGCAGCAGGCATTATGGTTCTGGAAGATCCGGAAACATCCCGCAAACTGATCCTTCCGACCAACAAACCGCAAGTACGCGTGATCATCGTCCGCGCTACGGATGTGCCGACATATGTCCAGTACGGTGCAGCCGATTTCGGTGTCGCCGGAAAAGATATCCTTCAGGAAAACGGCAGTATCGGCCTGTACCAGCCGATTGATTTGCAAATCGCCAGATGCCGACTTTCGGTTGCCGTCAGAAAAGATTTCGATTATGAAAAGGCCATCCGTCAGGGCGCACGCCTGAGGGTCGCCAGCAAATACGTACAGGCCGCAAGGGAACATTTCGCCAAAAAGGGCATTCACGTCGATATCATCAAACTTTACGGCTCCATGGAACTGGCGCCGCTTGTCGGACTTTCAGATGTCATCGTCGATCTGGTCAGCACCGGCAATACATTAAAAGCAAACAATCTGGTGGAAGTCGAACAAATACAGGAAATAACATCCCGTCTGATCGTCAATCAGGCTTCACTGAAACTGAAGCGTCAGATGTTGCAGCCTATACTGGATGCCTTCAAGGCGGCCTCAACCAGCTCCGAATCCAACCAATAAACCGAATGAGTGTGAAATCATGACTGTACAAATCCGCAGACTGGCTACCACCCAAAGTGATTTCAGAAACCAGCTGGCCAATGTATTGGCCTTCGAGGCAAAAGAAGATGAATCCATCAATATTGTCGTTGCCAATGTTCTGGCCGATGTCAAGGCCAATGGCGACAAGGCCGTTCTTGAATATACCCGACGCTTCGATCGCCTGTCCGTCAACTCGGCCGCCGAACTTGAGATATCGAAAACCGATTGCGAAGCAGCGCTCGCATCACTGACATCCGAACGTCGCTCTGCATTGCAAGCTGCTGCGGAACGCATCCGGAAATACCATGAATATCAGAAACGTTCCTGCGGCAGTGACGGCTTTACGTTTACGGACGAGGACGGCACTTCTCTCGGACAAAAGGTGACGCCGCTGGACAGCGTGGGTATTTATGTGCCGGGCGGCAAAGCCGCCTATCCGTCTTCCGTACTGATGAATGCCATTCCTGCCAATGTCGCTGGAGTAACGGAAATCGTGATGGTAGTACCGACTCCGGATGGTGCAAGAAACGAACTGGTACTGGCGGCGGCGGCCCTATCCGGCGTCACCCGGGTGTTTGCCGTAGGTGGCGCACAGGCCATCGGCGCCCTGGCGTATGGAACGGAAACCATTCCGTCCGTTGACAAGATCGTCGGGCCGGGCAATGCCTATGTCGCTGCGGCAAAACGACGGGTTTTCGGTACCGTCGGCATCGATATGATCGCAGGTCCATCCGAAATTCTGGTCATTTGCGATGGATCAACCAATCCGGACTGGGTAGCGATGGATCTGTTCTCGCAGGCAGAACATGATGAAATGGCCCAGTCCATTCTGATCTCACCGGATGCCGCTTACCTTGACCGCGTCAATGACAGTATCCAGAAACTGCTGCCGGGCATGATTCGCAAAGACATCATCACCAAATCCCTGTCTTCAAGAGGTGCGATGATTCATGTGAAAAACATGGAAGAGGCATGCGATATCGCCAACCGGATCGCCCCCGAGCACCTTGAAATCTCGGCGGAAGATCCCAAACACTGGGCGGAACTGATCCGGCACGCAGGCTCCATTTTCCTGGGACGGTTCACTTCGGAAGCGCTTGGCGACTACTGCGCCGGGCCCAATCATGTTCTGCCGACATCGAGAACCGCCCGTTTTTCCTCGCCACTCGGCGTCTATGATTTCCAGAAGCGCTCCAGCCTTATTTGTGTCAGCGCCAAAGGAGCGCAATCACTGGGCGGGATCGCCGTGGAACTGGCAACCGGCGAAGGGCTCGAGGCACATGCACGCAGTGCCGGCCTGAGATTTGAAAAACAATAATACGGGTACAAATTTATGTCTTTAATCGATCAGGTTATCCGCCCGGATATCCGGGCCATGTCGGCATATGCGGTTGCCGATTCCGAAGGCTTCCTGAAACTAGACGCCATGGAAAACCCTTATACACTGCCACAAGACCTGAAGGTGGAACTGGCTGCACGTTTGGCAAACGTGGCACTGAACCGTTATCCGGTTCCTTCCTATACGAACCTGAAAGCCAAAATATGCCAGAACATGGGAATTCCGGAAGGATATGGCGTCATGCTTGGAAACGGTTCCGATGAACTCATTTCGCTCGTTGCACAGGCCTGTGCCATGAAAGACAAACCGGCCAAGGTCATTGTACCGGTTCCCGGTTTCGTCATGTATGCCCTGTCGGCCCAGTTCGCCGGTATGGAATTCATCGGTGTGCCATTGAAAGCCGATTTCACGCTCGATACGGACGCCATGCTTTCTGCCATAGAAAAACACAGGCCGACGGTTGTTTACCTTTCGCAGCCGCATAACCCGACAGGCACTCTTTTTGATGAAAAAGATGTGACCCGAATCATTGAAGCCATGAGCGACAAGGGAATCGTCATCAGCGATGAGGCATACCAGCCTTTCGCCGAAGCGAGCTTCATGCCGAAACTTCCTGTCTATCCCAATCTGGTGGTCATGAGAACGGTCTCGAAACTGGGATTGGCCGGTATCCGGCTTGGCTATATGACAGCGACTGCAGAATTGCTGACCGAATTCGACAAGGTCCGTCCCCCATATAACGTGAATGTCCTGACAGAAGCAACGGCCGAATTCGCCATGGATCATATCGATGTTTTCAACCGGCAGGCTGCCATTATCCGGTCCGAACGCGAAAAGCTGGCGGAAATGCTCGGACAGATGCCCGGAGTCGAGGTATTTCCATCGCGAGCCAATTTTCTGCTTGTCCGGGTACGTCATGCAAACGAAGTCTTTGAAAAATTGCTCGCCCGTAAGGTTTTGATCAAAAATATGGGTAAAATGCATGCACTGCTTCAGAATTGTCTGCGCATAACAGTCAGCTCACCTGAAGAAAACAAGCAGTTTGCAGATCAGTTTAGTGCCTGTATCCAGTAATCATCAAAAACATATCATGTCAGCGCCCAGAACCGCAGAAATCATTCGTCACACCAGCGAAACGAAGATCCATGTCACCATCAATCTGGATGGCACCGGCCGCCAGAACCTTGCCACCGGTATTCCGTTTCTTGATCATATGCTGGATCAAATCGCACGGCACGGCCTGATCGACATGGATATACAGGCACAGGGGGATCTGCATATCGACGATCATCACACGGTCGAGGATATCGGCATCGCTTTTGGCCAGGCATTATTTCAGGCTATCGGCGACAAAAAAGGCATTCGCCGGTATGGCCATGCTTACGTTCCGCTGGACGAATCGCTTTCGCGAGTTGTCATTGATTTCTCCGGACGTCCCTATCTGGAATTCCACGTCCCATTCACTCGTGCGACAACCGGCCGTTTCGATCTTGACCTGATAAGGGAATTTTTCCAGGGACTGGTCAATCATGCCAGAATTTCGCTGCATATTGACAATTTGCGGGGAGAAAACGCACATCATCAATGTGAAACCGTGTTCAAGGCCTTTGGACGCGCTCTGCGCATGGCTGCCGAATCTGATCCAAGAGCGGGCGATGCCATTCCGTCGACCAAAGGGATCCTGTAACCGATACCGGCAAGCAGCATTTTTCATACTCTGACCTTTCAATCCCTATGAAGAAAATCGTTGTTGTGGACTACGGCATGGGCAATCTGCGTTCTGTAGCGCAGGCACTGCACGCAGTCGCTCCTGATATGGAAATCCTCGTCTCGGGCAAAATAACTGATCTTGAAGAAGCGGATCGTATTGTTTTACCCGGCCAGGGCGCCATGCCTGATTGCATGGCATCTCTCGAACAATCGGGCCTGAAAGAGGCACTCATCAAGGCTGCCGGGAAAAAACCCGTTTTCGGGGTTTGCGTCGGAGAACAAATGCTGCTTGACTGGAGTGAAGAAGGCGATACAGAAGGACTCGGGCTCATCCCCGGAAAAGTCGTGCGTTTCCGACTGGATGACCAGCGCCAGAAAGACGGTTCGCGATACAAGGTCCCCCAAATGGGATGGAACCAGGTCATCCAGACCCGTCATCATCCACTCTGGAAGGGCATTGATGACAAAAGTTTCTTTTATTTCGTTCACAGTTTTTACGCTGTGCCGGCACATCCGGAACATACTGTCGGCAAGACAGAATACGGCACACTTTTTTGCAGCGCCATCGCTCATGAAAATATTTTTGCCACCCAGTTCCATCCGGAAAAAAGCGCTGCAACCGGCCTTCGGCTCTATGAAAACTTTGTTCACTGGAACCCATGACCATAAACACTTGCTGTTTGTTTAACCACTTCTCCATATTGTTCTATCATGCTGCTTATTCCTGCTATTGATTTGAAAGATGGCTCCTGTGTCCGCCTGAGACAAGGTGACATGGATCAGGCGACCGTATTTTCGGAAGACCCTGCCGAAATGGCACTGCACTGGCTAAAACAGGGTGCACGACGGCTCCATCTCGTTGATCTGAACGGCGCATTCGCCGGAAAACCTGTCAATGAGGCAGCTGTCAAGGAAATTATCCGGGTTGTACGGAACTTTGCGGATGACAACGGCACAGAAGAGATTCCTGTCCAGTTAGGTGGCGGTATTCGTGATCTTGATACGATCGAGCGTTATCTGGACAACGGTCTTTCCTATATCATCGTCGGAACAGCTGCCGTCAAAAATCCCGGATTCCTGCAGGATGCCTGCGGTGCCTTTCCGGACCAGATCATCGTCGGCCTCGATGCCAAGGACGGCAAGGTGGCAACAGACGGCTGGAGCAAATTGTCCCGTCACGATGTGATTGAACTGGGAAAAAAATATGAGGGTTATGGCGTGGAAGCAATTATTTATACCGATATCGGCCGTGACGGTATGATGGCAGGTGTCAATATCGAAGCAACCGTCAATCTTGCACGCGCTGTAAAAGTACCGATCATCGCATCAGGTGGTGTACATGACCTGAGAGACGTCGAAGCGCTTTGCGCCGTGCAAAATGAGGGAATCGAGGGTGTCATCTGCGGACGGTCCATATATGAAGGAACCCTCAATCTCGAGAAAGCCCAGATTCGTGCGGACGAACTGTCCGAACGGTAATGTGCGTTAGGCCCACGGGAAACAGGCTATGCTGACCAAAAGAATCATTCCATGTCTTGATGTAACAGCCGGCAGGGTTGTCAAGGGAGTCAATTTCGTCGAACTCAAGGACGCCGGAGCCCCTGTCGAGATCGCACGCCGTTATAACGACCAGGGTGCCGATGAACTGACATTTCTGGATATAACCGCTTCCAGTGACCAGCGGGATATCATTCTGAACATCATTGAAGACGTTTCCTCACAGGTATTCATTCCGCTGACAGTAGGAGGTGGTGTGCGTACTGTCGAAGACGTCAGACGTCTTTTGAACGCTGGTGCTGACAAGGTCAGCATCAACACATCCGCAGTGACCAATCCGCAACTGGTTGCGGATGCATCATCCCGATACGGATCGCAATGTATTGTCGTGGCAATTGACGCAAAACAGGTCTCGCCCGGAAGATGGGAAATCTTCACGCACGGAGGCCGCAACCCGACCGGACTGGAAGCCGTTGCATGGGCGAAAAAAATGGAAAATATGGGTGCCGGAGAAATCCTTCTGACCAGCATGGACAGAGATGGAACCAAAAACGGATTCGATCTTGAACTGACCCGTGCCATATCCGATTCCGTCAATATTCCTGTCATCGCTTCCGGTGGTGTAGGCAATTTGCAGCATCTTGCCGACGGCATCCTGAAAGGCCATGCAGATGCAGTACTGGCCGCCAGCATCTTCCATTACGGCGAATACACTGTACAGGAAGCCAAAAAATTCATGTCTGACCAAAACATTCCGGTACGCTTATGAATACCCAGAACTGGCTGAATGTTATCCGGTGGAACGAGCAGGGACTCGTCCCCGTCATTACACAGGATGCATCCACGAAAAAAGTGCTGATGCTGGCTTGGATCAACCGCACGGCACTGGAAAAAACCCTGCAATGTGGAGAAGCCATATACTGGAGTCGCTCGAGAAACCGGCTCTGGCACAAGGGCGAGGAATCGGGACATATCCAGAAAATCGTCGATATCCGTCTTGACTGTGACAACGATGCCCTGCTGTTTCTCGTCGAACAGACCGGACTGGCATGCCATACCGGAAGGCATTCCTGTTTCTACCAGCAACCTCGGGATATGGCAGGGAATATCCAATGGGTCGCTGTCGATCCCGTTTTGAAAAATCCTTCGGAAATATATAAATGAACGCTATTCTCGCAAGAATCGCATCCGTCATCGAATCCAGAAAACTGGCAAACGGTGGCGATCCGCAGAAATCCTATGTCAGCAGCCTTTTCGCCAAGGGCGACGACGCTATAATGAAAAAGGTCGGTGAAGAGGCGACCGAAACGGTTATGGCAGCCAAGGATATCCGGAACAACATGCCGGCAGAAAAACTGGTTTATGAGTGTGCTGACCTGTGGTTTCATACCATGGTACTTCTGGCGCAATTCGACCTGACACCGGATGACGTTTTAAAGGAGCTGGCACGACGTGAAGGAATTTCAGGTATTGAGGAAAAAGCGTCACGAAAACAAATGTCCTGATATTTTCAGGCAGACCGGACAGGAGAATCAAAAATGGATAATTGTATTTTTTGCAAGATCGTAAAAAAAGAAGTGCCCTCCAATCTCGTTTTTGAAAATGAACGGATCATGGTTTTCAGGGACATACATCCCGCAGCCCCTGTTCATCTGCTGATCATTCCCAAAAAACACATCCCGACACTATCGCATTGCAACGACGATGACGCCGCCCTGTTAGGTGAAATGATGGCATTGATACCCCGGCTGGCCCGCGAACAGGGAATTGAGGTATCCGGTACCGAAACGGGATCGCCAAAAGGTGGTTTCAGGGTTGTCATCAACACGGGTCCCGATGGAAAACAGGAAGTCTATCACATGCATATTCACCTGATGGGAGGACCACATCCCTGGAAACGGCCGCACTGAAATCATCATGTATATGAAAAAAGAGGCAGATTCATCTGCCTCTTTTTTTCACTGACTCCTGCTTTCCAGACGTTTCCTGGAAGGTCGTTTGCCCACCGTAATTTCCATCGGAACTTCCCTGCCTTCACGCAAGACCACGATTTTCGTTTTGCTGTCGGGCTGCAACACGGCAATCAGGTTGAACATTTCGGACATGTTCGAAACGGTTTTTCCCCCGACAGAGACCAGAATGTCACCCGGCCGGATTCCCGCCCTGTCTGCCGGGCCATTCTTGAGAACAGCTGCGATAATGACCCCTTCTTCTTTGCCAAGTGCCAGATTTTCCGCCAGTTCGGGAGTAATATCCCTCGGTTCGACGCCGATCCAGCCTCTGGTAACCTGCCCTTTGCTGATAATCGCATCCATGACCGTCTTGACCGTTGAAACAGGAATGGCAAAACCGATACCCAGTGACCCGCCGCTGCGTGAATAAATGGCGGAATTGATGCCCAGCAGATTCCCGCCTGTATCAATCAGCGCTCCCCCCGAGTTGCCGGGATTGATCGCCGCATCCGTCTGGATGAAGTTTTCATAAATATTGATGCCCAGCTGACTGCGTCCGAGTGCGGAAATAATTCCCATGGTGACCGTTTGCCCGACCCCAAACGGATTGCCGATCGCCAGCACAACATCACCGACCCTGGCATCTTCGACATTGCCGAATGTGATAGCCGGCAAATCCGGCAAATCGATCTTGATCACGGCCAGATCAGTTTCAGGATCTGTGCCGACCAGCTTGGCCGCCGCCTTTCTCCCATCTTCAAATGCCACCTCGATCTGGTCAGCCGTTTCCACCACATGGTTGTTCGTCAGGATATAACCATCATGCGTGGCCACGACACCCGATCCCAGGCTCATCTGCTTTTCGGTATCACTGAACCGTTCACCAAAAAAACGTTTCAGGAAAGGATCATCCAGCAGAGGACTTTGGGGCTGCCGGACTTCCTTGGTTGTATAGATATTGACAACTGCAGGCATCGCGCGTGAAACGGCTTCCCGGTAGGAAACCTGTGCGGGAACAATATCGACAGGACCTTGCTGAACCTGTATATCGGGCAAAAAGGTTTTTCCGCCCAGACCCAGCCATTCCGGCTTCAGGGTCACAACAACAAACCAGATTGCCAGACAAACTGTTATAGTTTGAGCAAACAACAGCCAAAGACGTCGCATGATATGAACAGGATAATGAATCAAAAAACAGTAGACAGAAACGAAGTCATTAAATTTCTGGCAGACGAATTAAAAATTTCAGTTATTCGTGATTATTGTCCAAATGGACTGCAAGTGGAAGGCCAATCCCGAATTTCATCCATTGTCAGTGGTGTCACTGCCAGCCTGGCACTCATTGACGCGGCAATAGAATCCCGTGCCGACACCATTCTGGTTCACCATGGGTATTTCTGGCAAAATGAAAATGCATGCATAACCGGCCCCAAGCAAAAACGGATCAAGCGCCTTTTGTCCCATAACATCAATCTACTGGCATATCATCTGCCCCTCGACTGCCATCCCGTGCTGGGCAACAACAGTCAACTGGCAAAAGTGCTTGGTTTCAGAGTAGTCGGCAGATTCGGCGATAACGACTTGGGATGGCTCGGCACCGTCGTTGACCCGAAACTGGCTACCATATCCGATCTGGCCGAATGGATCGGGGAAAAACTGGCCAGAAAACCTCTTGTAATCGGCGATCCGGAACAAAAAATCGGCACCGTCGGATGGTGCAGCGGCGCCGCACAGGACCTGCTTCCGAATGCTGTCAAGGCAGGTGCATCCGTTTACCTTTCTGGCGAAATCTCCGAACGTACCGTTCATGAAGCACGCGAATATGGAATAACCTATCTGGCATGCGGACATCACGCAACCGAACGATTCGGCATACAAGCGCTAGGCAACTTCCTCGAAGAGAAATTCGGTATCAGTCACACGTTTATCGATATTGACAATCCGGTCTGACAATCCGCGCCGTGCAAGCACGTTTCCGGAAAAACCATCCTCTTTAAAACCCGATGGCACTATTTTATAATACGCAGCGATATGTATTGCCGCCAGTCCTGTCAGCTTTTCAGACTATCCATCTGTTTTCTTGGCAGTCCGGTCATTTTCACAATTTGACCAACCTGCGTGCAATGCGGTTGCAGCACCCGTAATTTGATTATTTTCTTCTGCAATAAAGGAACAATATCATGATGGTTCTCTATTCTGGAACAACCTGTCCCTTTTCACAGCGCTGTCGTTTTGTGCTTTTCGAAAAGGGCATGGATTTCGAAATCAGAGATATCGACCTCTTCAACAAGCCGGAAGAAATATCTGCGATGAATCCATACGGACAGGTTCCCATTCTGATGGAAAGGGAACTCATCCTGTACGAATCCAACATCATCAACGAATATATCGACGAACGCTTCCCACATCCCCAGTTGATGCCGGCCGATCCCCTGATGCGTGCCAGGGCACGGCTCATGCTGTTCAATTGCGAAAAAGAGCTTTTCGTCCACGTCAATACACTCGAGAACGACAAATCGGAAAATGCTGCGGCCAATCATGAAAAAGCACGGATGCAGATCAAGGAATACCTGACCGCCTTGTCTCCGCTTTTTCAGAAAAGCAAATACGTTCTCGGAGACGAGTTTTCGATGCTGGATGTCGCACTGGCGCCACTGTTATGGCGTCTTGACTATTATGGCATCGAACTCTCCAGGACAGCCGCGCCATTGATGAAATACGCAGAACGGGTATTTTCCCGTCCTGCTTATATCGAGGCGTTGACTCCACCAGAAAAAGTCATGCGTCGCTAACAGTTCCCGTCAGGCCGGTTATGACTGAGATTTCGACAAAACCTTATTTGCTCCGTGCGATACACGAATGGTGTACCGATAGCGGATATACGCCCTATATTGCCGTCAAGGTCGGCGCTGCCGCACGTGTACCCGTACAGTACGTACGGGATGGCCAGATCGTTCTGGACATCAGTTATGAAGCGACCAGCGGACTGAACATGAGTAACACGGCAATCCAGTTCAAGGCAAGATTTGGCGGTATCTCCCAAGAGGTATACATTCCCGTGGAAAACGTTGCGGCTATTTATGCAAGCGAAAACGGGCAAGGCATGGGATTCGAACCATCCGAACCCCGGTCCGGCACGGAAACCACGCCAGCAGAAGAACCTGCAAAAAAACCTACCTTAACAAGGATAAAATAAGTTAGAATAGTTATTTTTCAGTGCCGGCTTAGCTCATCCGGTAGAGCACATGATTTGTAATCATGGGGTGGCGGGTTCAAGTCCTGCAGCCGGCACCATTTCCGGTTATTTTCATGCTTTTTACCTAGTGCGCCGTAAAGCCCCGTCCTTCAGGTCGTGGATATAAGGCGCTGTTGTAAGGTGTGTTAAACTCTTCTATAATAAGCAAAACCAAGGGCGGGGCACGCCCGGCTAGCCTGTGAAGTGAGCGATGCAGTCAGGTCGCCAGCAGCAGGAACCCACCGAAATGATTCAGGCGACAGCCTGAACATAGCAGGAATCCACTTCCTTCAGGGCGTGGAGGATGTCAATAATTGAAAAATCTTCTTGAACAGTAATCATGCCGTTTTGCTATTCATTACGGTAAAAAAATCACTTGCCGGAAGCGATTTTTTTACCGTAATGTTATGCGTTCTGACAATCCGGTGATATACTTCGGCGATTTCAACTTCTGGAATTATCGATATCGCTTGGCAATTGGCCATACCAGAAGTTCAGATACCTGTCTTGCACGGGCTGTCATTATTAATTGACCAAAGACGGTAAGCCTTGAGCGGTACCGGCTTTAGAAACAAACTTCGTCCTGAGCAATCAGGGTTATACAAGGTAAATTTTTTGTCTGAACGGGGTGTCATGAATATTGATATTTTACAAAAACGTATTCGTCTGCCTGGATTGAGAAACAAGGTAACCAGCGCCGAAGCGGCGGCTGAACATGTCAAGGACGGAATGACCGTCGGCATGAGTGGTTTCACACTGGCAGGATGCATTAAAAGCGTTCCCCATGCCATAGCTAAAAAAGCTGCCACCCATCCTCTAAAAATTTCGGTGATAACCGGCGCTTCCCTGGGAAATGATGTCGACAGCGCATTGACCAATGCGGGTGTCATGGCCAGACGTTCGCCATTTCAGACAGACCGGACATTGCGCAATGCGATCAATCGCGGCGAAATCATGTATGTCGACAATCACCTGTCTGAAACAGGAGAGCAGCTGCGCAGACAGCAGGTCAAACCGGTTGATGTTGCTATCATCGAAGCTGTTTCCATCACGGAATCCGGTGAAATCATTCCAACCGCTTCCGTAGGAAACAGCGAAATATTTGCCGCACAGGCGAAAAAGGTTATTGTCGAAGTCAATCTGAGCTATTCGCTTGAAATGGAAGGCGCACATGATATTTATTGTGCAAGCCATTTCCCGAAGGCGGCACCGATCGGCATCATGTCGCCGAAAGACCGGGCAGGCAGTATTGGAATATCCATTCCGCCGGAAAAAATCGTCGCCATTGTCATCACGGATGAAATGGATACCCCATCCCAAAATCTGCCGCCTGATGAGGAAACAGCGCAAATCGCCGGTCATCTGATCGATTTTCTCAAAAACGAAATCAAACACGGTCGTCTGACACACAGCTTGCGTCCCCTGCAATCCGGCATCGGTACCATCGCCAATGCTGTCATGTCCGGTCTCCAGACAGGTCCTTTCAGTCATCTGACCATGTATTCGGAAGTTTTGCAGGATTCGACTTTCGAACTTATCGATGCCGGTATGATGGATTTCGCATCGGCAACGGCCATCACGCTGTCCGACCAGAAAAGCCGCCAGGTTTTCGGCAATTTTGGCCGGTACAAGAATCATGTCGTGATTCGTCCGCAACGGATTTCAAATCATCCCGAAGTCATCCAGCGCCTGGGAATCATCACCATCAATACAGCGCTTGAAGCCGACATTTACGGCCATGTCAACTCGACCCACGTCATGGGAACCCACATGATGAACGGTATTGGTGGTTCGGGTGACTTCACGCACAATGCGCACACTGCGGTTTTTGTCACAAAATCGGTTGCAAAAGGGGGAGTGATTTCCAGTATTGTTCCGATGGTACCGCATGTTGATCATACCGAGCATGATGTCGATATTCTGGTTACGGAAGTCGGACTGGCCGACCTGAGAGGACTGGCTCCACGCGAACGTGCACAGACCATCATCAACAACTGCGTTCAGGGTGAATATCAGGATATGCTGAAAGATTACGTCAGGGAAGCAAACCTGAGAGGCGGACAGACGCCACACGTCCTTGAAAAAGCACTTTCCTGGCACCAACGTCTGCATGAAACCGGTTCAATGAAAGAAAAATCCAATTGACCGTTTCAGCTTTTTTGTCATCATCTCAAACAGAAATACC
>CAZRQR010000017.1:0-21619 GCA_964602435.1 uncultured Oxalobacter sp. | reverse complement strand
AACCATAACCATAACCAGAACAGAGAGCATGCTGATGGGCCGTGGGCGCGATGGATGTATGGATTGGCGTCTGTGTCGAATGGCGGACGGTGTGGATGGTTCTGTCATGGCGGTCATGTGTGTTTGCGTGGGATGACCGATGCGTATCCATGCATTCCGTTTTTCCGTCAGGGAGTGTTTTTGTCCGGTTCCGGTCCGGATTGAGGCGTGTTTTCTGGCTTTTCGTTTCTCTTTGTGCTCTGTTCCGGACCAAATGCGATAGAATACCGTATTTCTCGCGGACGAGTGTCTTGTCTGTGTTTCCGGATTATCCGGGTGTCGCTGTTCCGCGTTTTTTCTTTTCTTTATGAACAGGCGGTCGCGAACCGTCTTTTTGTGTTGGTTTTGGAGATCAAGATGATTTCAGTTCGGCTTCCCGACGGTTCGAAACGGGAATTCAGCAAACCGGTAACGGTTGCGGAAGTGGCATCCTCTATCGGCAGTGGTCTGGCCAAGGCAGCCCTGGCCGGCAGGGTGGACGGCAAGCTGGTCGATACGTCCTATGTCATTGACAGGGATGTCGATCTGTCGATCGTAACGGATCGTGATTCTGACGGTGTCGATATTCTACGTCACTCGACGGCCCATTTGCTGGCCTATGCGGTCAAACAGCTGTTTCCGGAAGTGCAGGTGACGATCGGTCCTGTGATCGAAAACGGTTTTTACTACGATTTTTCCTATAAACGTCCCTTTACTCCGGAAGATTTGCAGGCGATCGAAAAGAAAATGACGGAGCTTGCGCGTAAAAACGAGATTGTCACGCGGAAAGTTCTGCCAAGGGATGAGGCGGTGGCCTATTTCAAGTCAATCGGGGAAGACTACAAGGCCGAAATCATCGAATCGATTCCGCAAAATGAGGATGTTTCACTTTATACCAGTGGCGCCTTTACCGATCTGTGCCGCGGTCCCCATGTGCCGGCAAACGGCAAGCTGAAAGTGTTCAAGCTGATGCGGGTTGCCGGCGCGTACTGGCGGGGTGATTCCAAAAACGAGATGTTGCAGCGCATTTACGGAACGGCATGGGCGAAGAAAGAGGACCAGGACGCCTATCTTCATATGCTTGAGGAGGCTGAAAAGCGCGATCATCGTCGTCTGGGGCGTGCGCTTGATCTGTTCCATTTCCAGGACGAAGCGCCTGGACTTGTTTTCTGGCATGCCAAGGGATGGACGATCTGGCAGCAGGTCGAACAGTATATGCGGAAGGTCTATCGGGAGAATGGCTACCAAGAAGTGAAAGGCCCGCAGATTCTGGATCGTTCCCTGTGGGAAAAATCGGGGCACTGGGACAATTACAAGGAAAACATGTTTACGACGGAGTCGGAAAACCGTGTGTATGCCATCAAGCCGATGAATTGTCCGGGACATGTCCAGATTTATCGTTCCAGCCTGCATTCCTATCGTGAGTTGCCTCTCCGGTATGGCGAATTCGGCCAGTGCCATCGTAACGAACCTTCCGGATCTCTTCATGGCATGATGCGTGTCCGGGGATTTACGCAGGATGACGGACATATTTTCTGTACGGAAGACCAGATTCTGGATGAGTGTGTCGCGTTCACCGATTTGCTGAAAAGGGTCTATAAGGATTTCGGGTTCACCGACATCATCTACAAGGTGGCAACCCGTCCGGAAAAACGGGTGGGATCGGACGAGGCGTGGGACAAGGCGGAAAATGCACTGATCGAATCGCTGAGGCGTTCCGGGTGCGAATTCGAACTGTCTCCAGGAGACGGCGCTTTCTATGGGCCGAAAATCGAATATACCTTGAGAGATGCCATTGGCCGGATGTGGCAATGCGGAACCATTCAGGTCGATTTTTCCATGCCGACCAGACTCGAGGCCGAATATGTCGCCGAAGACAATACTCGCAAGATTCCGGTCATGATTCACAGGGCCATTCTGGGGTCGCTGGAACGGTTTATCGGCATTCTGATTGAAAATCATGCCGGCGCAATGCCGTTGTGGCTAGCTCCGGTGCATGCGGTCGTCCTGAATATTTCGGATGGTCAGGCAGAATATGCAAAAAGTGTTGTCGAAACAATGAAAAAGGCCGGTTTCAGGGTTGAACCCGATTTGCGAAATGAGAAGATTACCTATAAAATACGCGATCATTCTGTAAATAAAGTGCCTTATCTCCTGATTGTGGGAGACAAGGAGAAAAATGGAAATACTATCGCTGTTCGCGCTCGTGGCGGTGTCGATCTGGGAGCCATGACCGTGAATGATCTGATGGCCCGCATGGAAAACGAAATCAGGGCGAAACAGTAAGTTCTTTGTGAACAGCATAACTTGTAAGCAGGGAGTCAACATAGCTACTGATAAGTCTCATCGCATCAATGGCGAAATTACGGCTCAGGAAGTACGTCTGTTGGGCGTGGATAATGAGCAGATTGGTATTGTCGGTCTTCAGGAAGCTTTCCGGCTGGCTGAAGAGGCGGATGTGGATCTGGTTGAAATCGCGCCGAATGCGCGTCCGCCTGTATGCCGTCTCATGGATTATGGAAAATTCAAGTATGCCGAACAGAAAAAGGCTCATGAGGCGAAGCTGAAACAGAAAGTGATTTCCGTCAAGGAGATCAAGTTCCGCCCGGGAACGGATGAAGGGGATTACAATATCAAGTTGCGTAATCTGGTCAAGTTCCTAGAAGACGGTGACAAATGCAAGATCACATTGCGCTTCCGTGGGCGTGAGATGGCTCATCAGGATATCGGTTTCCGGATGCTGGAGCGCCTGAAGCAGGATCTGGAACCTTACGGTCAGGTTGAACAGTTTCCGAAAATGGAAGGTCGCCAGATGGTGATGGTGATGGCGCCGAAAAAGAAGAAATAGAATCTGTTTCTGTCGCCATGCGGCGGAAAAGGAGCGGCGGGTCTCCGCTGCAAAACAAGTGTGAGCAGGCATACAAGTGCAGCAGGAGTGCTGTCACCTGCGATCATGTTAAAAAGGAGTTGTCCGAAAGGACAGGAAGTGATATGCCAAAAATGAAAACCAAAAGCAGCGCGAAAAAGCGTTTTCGCGTCCGTCCGGGTGGTACCGTGAAGTGCGCACAGGCCTTCAAGCGTCATATCCTGACCAAGAAAACCACCAAAGTCAAACGCCAGTTGCGCGGAATGACCAATGTCAATGCAAGCGATGTCGCATCCGTATTGCGTATGATGCCAAGCGCCTGATCCTTCAACACGAATAACAAGGAAAAAATATGTCCAGAGTAAAACGTGGGGTCACCGCACGGGCCCGTCATAAAAAGCTGCTTGCCGAAGCCAAAGGCTATCGTGGCCGTCGCAGTTCGGTTTATCGTGTCGCAAAAGAAGCTGTCATGAAGGCAGGCCAGTATGCCTATCGTGACCGCCGTAACAAAAAACGGGTATTCCGCGCCTTGTGGATCACTCGTATCAACGCGGCGACCCGTGAACTGGGAATGTCGTACAGCGTGTTTATGAATGGTTTGAAGAAAGCTGCTATCGAACTGGACCGCAAGGTACTGGCCGATATGGCTGTCGCAGACAAACCTGCTTTCGCTGCAATCGTCAATCGGGTTAAGGCTGCTATCGCGGCTTGATCGTCTTGCAGTATGCATGGAACGGAGCGGGGCAAGGATTAGACTTGCCCCGTTTTTTATTTTTTGTTGTCGGACAGGAACAGGTGGCATGGATTCGTTAGAACAGTTGATTTCTTTGGCAAGGCAGGACTTCCTGGGTGCTGCTGATTCGGTTTCGCTCGAAAATGCCAAGGCGAAATATCTCGGCAAGACCGGTTTGATTACCGCACGGATGAAAATGCTCGGAAAAATGGAGCCTGACCAGCGAAAGGCTCAGGGAGCCATGATCAATGCGGCCAAAAACCGGATTGAAAGTGCATTGAATGCAAGGCGGAAGGAACTGGCGAATGAGAAACTTCAGGCGAGGCTGAGTGCCGAGGCGATTGACGTGACATTGCCAGGACGCGGGAGAGGCCGGGGCGGCATCCATCCTGTCATGAGAACCTGGGAACGTATCGAAAGGATATTCGGTTCTATCGGTTTCGATGTCGCAGATGGACCTGAGATCGAGACGGACTGGACCAATTTCACCGCCTTGAACAGTCCCGAAAATCATCCGGCCCGTTCTATGCAGGATACGTTCTATATAGAAGGCAATGATTCACAGGGCAAACCGTTGTTGTTGCGCACGCACACCAGTCCGATGCAGGTACGTTATGCTCGTTCTCATGAATTGCCCGTAAAGGTTATCGCGCCGGGGCGGACGTATCGTGTCGATAGTGACGCAACCCATTCGCCGATGTTCCATCAGGTGGAAGGCCTGTGGATAGACAGGAATATCAGTTTTGCCGATCTCAAGGGGGTCTATCTGAATTTCGTGCGAGCCTTTTTCGAAACGGACAATCTTCAGGTCCGTTTCCGGCCGTCCTATTTCCCGTTTACTGAGCCGTCTGCCGAGATCGATATCGCTTTCGGCTCCGGTCCCCTGAAAGGGAAATGGCTGGAAGTTTCCGGTTCAGGCCAGGTCCATCCGAACGTACTGAAGAATATGGGTATCGATCCGGAACAATATATCGGTTTTGCATTCGGTTCAGGTCTGGAAAGACTGACGATGTTGCGTTATGGCATTAACGACCTGAGGCTGTTTTATGAAGGTGATTTGCGTTTCCTGAAACAGTTCAATTAAATGTTTTTCTGTCACCGTTTTTTGTGTTGAAAGCTGATCATGCAATTTTCTGAAAACTGGCTTCGAACGATGGTTGATCCGGATATGACGACGGATGAACTGGCGCATCTGATGACAATGTCCGGACTTGAAGTGGAAGAGGTGGTTCCTGTCGCGAAACCCTTTTCGAAAATCGTTGTTGCGGAAGTGATTGAAGTAGCCAAGCATCCCAATGCCGACCGTCTGAGTGTTTGCCAGGTCGATGCCGGTACCGGAACGATCCTGAATATCGTTTGCGGTGCGCCGAATGTACGGCCTGGCATGAAAACGGGGTGTGCACTGGTCGGCGCTGTCCTGCCGCCCGTGGAAGACGGCAAGCCTTTCTCGATCAAAAAGGGGAAATTGCGAGGTGTGGAATCGAATGGCATGTTGTGTTCGTTCAGGGAACTGCAACTGTCCGAGGATCATTCCGGAATCATGGAGCTGCCCGAAGATGCGCCTGTCGGCAGCGATTTGCGGGAGTATCTGCAACTGGAAGATTCGGTTTTCGATATCAAGCTGACGCCGAACAAGGCGGACTGCCTTTCGTTGCTTGGCGTGGCGCGCGAGGTTTCTGCGTTGACCGGAGCGCCTCTGATGTTTCATGAGGCCGTTCCGGCAAAAGTCACGTCGGATGCCAGACAGAAAGTGAATATCCTCGCTCCGGATCTGTGTGGCCGTTTCTCGGGCAGGGTGATCAAAAACATCAATGCAAAAGCGGTTACGCCGGAATGGATGAAACAGTGCCTCGAAAGAAGCGGCCAGCGTTCCGTGTCGGCATTGGTCGATATTTCCAATTATGTCATGCTGGAATGCGGACAGCCGAATCACATTTATGATCTTGACAAGATTTCCGGTCCTTTGGATGTCCGTTGGGGACAAAAAGGCGAAACCGTCAAACTTCTCAATGAAATGACGGTTGAAGTCGATGACTGGGTCGGTGTCATTGCCGATGAGAATGGCGTCGAGTCTCTGGGCGGCGTGATGGGAGGCGACCGGACCGCCATTTCACTGGATACCGAAAACATTTTCATTGAAGCCGCTTTCTGGTGGCCGGATGCGATCCGTGGTCGTGCACGCCGCTTCAATTTCACAACGGATGCTTCCCATCGTTTTGAACGGGGAGTTGATTTCGCGAGGACAGTCGAAACCATTGAGCGGATTACCGAACTGGTTCTACGGATTTGCGGGATCGAGGGAAAAACGGCGGTCGGGCCTGTGGATGATGAAATTGCCGGCTTGCCTGTACGCAAGCCTGTTGTCCTTCGGCGGTCGAGAGCGGAAAAGGTCATCGGTATTGCTCTGGACAACGGACAGATAGCGGATGTTTTTAGTCGCCTGAAATTGCCGTTCGTGCAGAATGGCGATGAGTTTACGGTCACTCCGCCGTCGTACCGTTTCGATATCGAGATAGAAGAAGATCTGATTGAGGAAGTCGCTCGTGTTTACGGATTTGAAAACATTCCGGCGCTTCCTCCCGTTGCGTCGAATGTCATGCGCATCAAACCGGAAAATTTCCGGTCGCTGTTTTCGATCCGCCAGCAAATGGCTGATCTGGATTATCAGGAAGTGGTCAACTACAGTTTTGTGGAAGAGGCATGGGAAAAGGATTTCGCCGGCAATGACGATCCCATACGGTTGCTGAATCCGATCGCCAGCCAGATGAGCGTCATGCGTTCCACGATGATCGGAAATCTTGTCGCCAATGTCCGCTACAACCTGAATCGCAAGTTTTCGAGAATCCGCCTGTTTGAAATCGGGGCCGTGTTCCTGAAAAACGGTGACGTGAAAGATGGCCCGGTAACGGTTGCGGGATACGACCAGCCGAAACGGCTTGCTGCCATTGCTTACGGACTGGCGGATGAAGAGCAGTGGGGAATGCAGGATCGGCAGGTCGATTTCTTTGACGTCAAGGCCGATCTTGAGGCCTTGTTTGCGCCTGTATCACTCCGGTTTGCCAAAACCACTCATCCGGCATTGCATCCGGGCCGTTGTGCCCGTGTGGAGCTGGATGGCAAAGAGATCGGAATCATCGGAGAATTGCATCCGTCATGGCAGCACAAGTACGATCTGCCGCATGCACCGGTATTATTTGAAGTGGATATGCATGCGCTTCAGACTGTCAGAATACCGGTATATCGGGAAATATCCCGTTTTCAGCCTGTTATCCGGGATATCGCGCTGGTTGTCGATTCTTCGGTACCCGTTCAGGAAATCATTGACAGATTTTACAGGGAAAAAGATAATAACTCCCTCTGCCATATCATGCAAACTGTTGTTTTGTTTGATGATTATCGGGGAAAAGGTCTGGATGCCAATGAAAAGAGCCTTGCATTCCGGTTTACCTTGCAAGATATCAACGGGACCCTGCAGGATGAAGCCGTGGAAGCTGCCATCAATGCATTTGTCGTTGCCGCAGAGAAAGATCTGGGTGCGAAACTGCGTACCTGAATTCCTGAGTTGACGTTTGTTTTTTTACCATAATAATGACACGATCCACCGATTCGCAATTAACAGAAAAGACGGAATCCATCTCTCCCAGGAAAGGCGTTTTGCCGAAGTCCGAAAAAAACACTTCGACTTTGACAAAAGCCGAACTGACGGAATTATTATATGAACAGGTCGGCCTGAACAAACGTGAAGCCAAGGAAATGGTCGAAACATTTTTTGAGGAAATCTGCTGTGCACTGGAACGGGGTGAAATGGTCAAGTTGTCCGGGTTCGGCAATTTCCAGCTGAGAGACAAGCCTCAACGTCCCGGACGCAATCCGAGAACGGGAGAGGAAATACCCATTACGGCCAGACGGGTGGTGACCTTTCATGCCAGTCAGAAACTGAAATCAATGGTTGAATCAGCGGAATAATTTGATGAGCAACATAATCTCTTCCCATGAACGAACGAGTCCACAAATCCGAGACGGTTGTTTTGCCTCCCATACCGGCCAAACGTTATTTCACCATTGGCGAGGTCAGCGAGTTATGCGGGGTGAAGCCGCATGTATTGCGTTACTGGGAACAGGAATTCACCCAGCTGAAACCGGTCAAACGCAGAGGTAACCGGCGCTATTACCAGCATCATGAGGTTCTGCTGATCAGACGGATCAGGGAATTGCTCTACGAGCAGGGGTTTACGATCAGCGGTGCCCGCAACAAGCTTAACGAACGTGGGGCACGTAACATGATTGCGGCGGAAACGGTTGCCGGGGAAAAAAGCGGCGTGGCAATACCTTCCGTTGACATTGAAGGTATTCGTTCCGAACTGGAAGAAATACTGTCTTTGCTCACTTTCGTGAAAAAAGAGTGAGCGTACGGCATTTTGCGTCTGTATATGAAGCGTTCATGACGATCAGACGTACGGATTAATCTGTCGAAGGGTGTTTGGTTCCAATGCGTATATTGATCAGTAATGATGATGGTTATCTGGCACCGGGGATCAGTGCGCTGGCGAAGGCATTGGAAACGGTGGCAGAAGTCGCTGTGGTGGCTCCCGACAGCAACCGTTCGGGAGCGTCCAGTTCACTGACGTTGGAACGTCCCGTTTCAGTGTACGAAGGCAAAAACGGGTTTTTGTATACCACCGGGACACCATCCGATTGCGTTCACATTGCTGTAACCGGGATTTTGCCTTGGCGTCCCGATCTGGTGGTTGCGGGGATCAATCACGGCCAGAATATGGGAGAAGATACCATTTATTCCGGAACAGTGGCGGCTGCCATGGAAGGGTATCTCTTCGATATTCCTTCCATTGCCTTTTCGCAGGTCGACAAGGGATGGGCTGAGCTGGAAAGCGCTGCCCTGGTTGCTAGGGATGTGATTTTTCGTGTGTACGAAAAATTGCCGAAACCGTTTCTGTTGAACGTCAATATTCCCAATAAACCTTATGCCGAGATAAGGAAGATATGCGCGACCCGGCTTGGACGCCGCCATGAATCGGAAGCGGTCATTCGTGAAAAAGATCCGTTTGGCCGCGAGATTTTCTGGATAGGGCCATCCGGACCTGTCAGGGATGCAGGGGAAGGGACAGATTTTCATGCCATCAGAAACGGTTATGTGTCAGTGACTCCCCTTCAGTTGGACTGGACGCATACTTCTGCCTTGAGCGATCTGGAAAAAATCCTCGAATGAACAAGAAAACGAAAACATTCCCTTTGCCGTTATCCAGTGTCATGGGGCGGTCTTCGTTTGAAAAACCGGGTCATTCCGGAACTGGAAGCAGGTTTGACGGCATAAAGACCGCTTTGCAAGACAGGCAGCGGAAGCGGACGGCAAGTGGACAGGTGGCGAAACCTATGCGGTGGCCGGAAACAGGCTTGGGCAGGCAGGCTGCTTCAGGATCGTTGCGCTCCATGGTCGAGCGTCTGTCAAGAGCCGGAATAAAAGATATCGCTGTTTTGGATGCGATCGGGCAGATTCCGCGTCATCTTTTTGTTGAACCCGGATTGTCCGGACAGGCCTATGAAGATGTTGCATTGCCTATCGGCGCGCATCAGACTATTTCGAAACCGTCCACCGTGGCCAAGATGCTTGAGGCATTGTGTACCGGAATGACGCGGTCACGCATGAAAAAGATTCTGGAAATCGGTACAGGATGCGGCTATCAGGCCGCTATTCTCGCTAAAATAGCGGAAGAGGTTTATTCTGTTGAACGGATAAAAAGTCTGCATGAGTTGGCGCGTCGTAATCTTAGGCCATTGAGAATTGCCAATCTGAGATTGCATTATGGTGACGGAATGCTCGGATTGCAACAGGTGGCGCCTTTTGATGGCATTATCGTTGCTGCGGCAGGTATCCGGGTACCGGATGCGTTGCTTGAGCAACTGGCTGTCGGTGGAAGACTGGTTGCGCCGGTCGGCGGTGAGCGGCAGACATTGCAGCTGGTTGAGCGGGTATCGGAAAGCAGATGGGAAAGTACGGTACTGGACGACTGCCATTTTGTACCGTTGCGGCAGGGTACGGTTTAAAATCGGAGTACCAACAGAGATACTGGAACAATTTAAATGAAAAAGACAGGTTATCCGTTATTGATGATTGTTTGCGCTGGCTTGTGTGCGTGCAGCAGTCCGAAAAGGACAGCACCGATTGCAGACCGGTCCGTTATTACCAGTTCTTCGGTTGAAGCGCCTATTGATAGGAATACGGTCCACTATACGGTTAAAGGGGGAGATACGCTTTCGCAGATTTCCCGTCGTTGCGGCCACAGTGTGGCCGAACTGGCGTCATGGAATCATCTTGAAAATTTGAATGATCTGAAAGTGGGGCAGGTTCTCAGGGTACAGCCATTGGGCGAGGGCCATTCCGGTGTGCAGACGGCCAGCGTCGGAACGGCATCGCATGTGGAGGTCAGATCGATTGATGCGGCGAACAGGGAAACACAGACGGTTTCTGCTGCGACTGCGGGACGTGCATGGAAAACCGAGACAGCTTCTTCTGCCAGTGGTATCAAGGAAGTGGATGGTATCAACTGGAGCTGGCCGGCACAGGGAACAATCATTGCATCTTTTGCGGCAGGAAAAAACCGGGGGATTGATATTGCCGGAACCAAGGGACAGAAAGTGCTGTCGGCGGCCGATGGAACCGTTTTGCATAAAGGCAGCATGAACGGTTACGGCAATCTTGTCATTATCAAACACAGCGACAATGTACTTTCGGCCTATGCGCATAATGACAAGATACTCGTCGGCGAGAAGCAGCAGATCAAACGTGGGCAGCAGATTGCGGAAATGGGCAGTACGGACAGTGACCGGGTGAAACTGCATTTTGAAATACGTTACCAGGGCAAGCCGGTCGATCCGGTAAAATATTTGCCGGCACAATAGTCACTTCTTTATATCTTTGATGAATAACGCATATTGCTTCAATGTGCGTTATTTGTTTTTCTAGCTTTTTTATGTCTACTCATATCATTTCAATCGAAACACTGGATGTGGAAGGTCGCGGTATCGGGCATTTGCCGAATGAAGACGGAATTCCCGGGAAAGTGGTATTCGTCGAAGGCGCCTTGCCGGGGGAACTCGTGCAATGTGAATCATGGAAGAAAAAAAGCAAATGGGAGCTGGCAAGAACCGTATCCCTTCTTCGTGAATCATCCTTACGTGTCGCACCGGCCTGTCCCCATTTCGGAGTTTGTGGCGGGTGTTCCATGCAGCATCTCGACTCCGCAGCACAGGTGGCGATCAAACAGCGGGTACTGGAAGACAATCTGTGGCATATCGGAAGGGTCAGGGCAGAAAACATATTGAGACCTATTCATGGACCTTGCTGGGGATACCGGTACAGGGCCCGTCTTTCGGTCAATTATGTTCCTAGGAAGGGAGGAATACTGGTCGGTTTCAGGGAAAGGCAGTCACGGTATGTCGCTGATATGAGGCGATGCTCCGTTTTGCCACGACATGTTTCGGATATGCTTGTTCCGTTACGTGAATTGATCGGCTCGTTATCCATTTTCCGGCAGGTACCTCAAATCGAGGTGGCGGTGGGGAATGGCGCAAATGGACTGGTTACGGCACTGTTGTTGCGGATTATGGCGCCGTTGACAACGGAAGACGAAAGCAGGCTGAAAAGGTTTGCCGATGAGTACCGTATCCAGTGGTGGTTGCAGTCGAAAGGACCCGATACCATTTCCCTTTTTTATTCCGCCGACAATGAGCTGAAGTATATATTGCCGGAGTTTGCAGTTGAAATGCCATTCAAACCGGGCGATTTCACACAGGTGAATCACCAGATCAATCAGGTGCTGGTATCACGTGCCATCCGCCTGCTGGGTGTCGAAGGCCATGAACGGGTAGCCGATCTGTTTTGTGGACTTGGCAACTTCTCGTTGCCGATTGCACGGCATGCGAAAGAAGTGATCGGCATCGAAGGAAGCGAAATACTGACACAACGCGCGAAAGAGAATGCTGTATTGAATGGGCTGGAAAAGAAAACCCGTTTTGAAATCCGCAATTTGTTCGAAATGACAGTCGACGACTGGGTGGCTCTGCGACCTTTTGACAGGGTGCTGATTGATCCGCCAAGGGACGGTGCTGCGTCGGTCTGTCAGACAATTGCGGCTTTGGGGAGTGATCAGAATGCTTTCCGGCCCAAACGAATTGTTTATGTTTCCTGCAATCCGTCCACGTTGGCAAGAGATGCAGGGATTCTTGTCACGGAAGGACGATACAGGCTTGTGTTTGCGGGAGTCGTCAATATGTTTCCCCATACATCACATGTGGAATCGATGGCGGTTTTTGAGCGGACAGGCTAGTTTGTCCCGTACCCGTTTTCCGAAAATGGTGTATGTTATGGAATTCATACCTTTTTAATGAATCTGAAAACAGATTGACGGTCCAAAATCAGCCATTGTTTTCGTCAACTGTCAAAAACGATCGAGGAGTGTATTATGGGTGCACGAAACAAAGTTCGGAAAACGGATGCCGAATGGAAAGCGCAGCTGTCTCCATTGGCCTATGAAGTGACCCGTCAGTGGGGAACAGAGTATCCTTTTACAGGAGAATACTGGAACCATCATGAAACGGGTGTATATTATTGTGTCAGTTGCGGAACACCGCTTTTTTTGTCGGATGCTAAGTTCGATTCCGGTTGCGGCTGGCCCAGTTTTTTTACTCCTGTCGATCCTCAAAATGTAAAAGAAAGAATCGATACCCGGCTGGGTATGGTTCGCACGGAAATTATTTGTGCCGTATGTGATGCCCATCTGGGACACGTATTCGATGACGGGCCTCCTCCGACGGGATTGCGTTATTGCATTAATTCGGTCGCCTTGCGTTTTGAACCTTTGCCGGAAACGATGCATCCTTCTGATAAATGATCGAATAAAATGAAGTTTCTTTTTGATTTGTTTCCCGTCATCCTGTTTTTCGGTTCCTTTTCGTGGGCCAAAAACAATATTGGCGCAGCGCAGTCCATAGCCGATAAATATCTGTCCGCATTTGTTGCTGGAGCAGGTATTCCGGAATCGTCTGTGCCGATTTTGCTGGCGACCGCGCTGGCTATTGTCGCCAGTGCCTTGCAGATCGTTTACCTGCTTCTGAGAAGGAAAAAAATCGAGGCAACGTTATGGATTTCATTGGTCGTCATCACGATTTTCGGCGGTGCGACCATTTATTTCGGAAGCGAGGAATTCATCAAGTGGAAGCCGACCGTGCTGTACTGGCTGTTTGGCGGCGTGTTGCTGGTCGCCAATGCTGTTTTCAGAAAGAATCTGGTTCGCGCCATGATGGAGAAGAAAATCAAGTTGCCGGATTCCGTATGGCAGAAACTGAATGCAGCATGGATAACATTCTTTGTATTGATGGGTATTCTCAATCTTTATGTCGCATTCTGGGGAGGTTTTGAAACGTCCACATGGGTCAGTTTCAAACTTTTCGGAGGTATGGGACTCATGCTGGTTTTTGTCGTCGGGCAAAGCATCTATCTGTCACGGTATCTCAAGAATGCGTGAATGACATGATTGGTGAAAAAGGCGTGATGTGTATCGCGCCTTTTTATCAGCCGTGCCGTAAAACCCCGTCCTTAAGGAAGAGGATACAAGCCGGCAGGAGGGACAGTGACAGACATGGGGGATGCGTACGGAAAGGATCAGCCTGTATTGCGCATTCCAGCGGAAATACCGTTGATCGTCAGGTGGATACCTCTTGTAGCACGTGCATCGAGGTTTTCCGGGTTGTTGCCCGGGTTGCGGTGACGCTTGATCAGTTCCACCTGCAAATGGTTCAAGGGATCGATGTAGGCCAGACGGTCTCGCAATGCACGGGCAAGGGCCGGGTTGTTGACTAGACGTTCCTTTTCGTTCGTGATGATTTCAAAACTTTCCAGAGTACGTTGGTGTTCCGCACAGATTTGCGAAAAAACACTGTCGCGCAGATTGGGATCTGTAACCAGTTCCGAATAACGGTATGCAATCGCCAGATCGGCCTTGGCCAGCACCATGTCCATATTGGAAAGCATGGACTCGAAGAACGGCCATTCCTTGTACATGGATTGCAACAGGGCAATTTTTCGTTTTTTGAGATCGGTGTCTTCTTCATCGAGCCATTGCGTAATGGCGGAACCGAAACCATACCAACCGGGAAGCAGGACGCGGCACTGACCCCATGAGAAACTCCAGGGAATGGCTCTCAGGTCTTCAATCCGTCTGGAAGATTTGCGTGAGGCCGGACGGGAACCGATGTTCAGTTCGGCAATTTCGGCAATCGGAGTCGACTGGAAAAAGTAGTCGGTAAATCCGGGCGTTTCATAGACAAGGTGGCGGTAGGCTTTGTAGGCAAGCGTCGAAATTTCCTCAAGAGCTGTTTCGAAATCATGCATTTTGTCCGCATGTTTCTTGTTCTGGGCTTCAGGCATCAGACTGGCCTCAAGGGTTGATGCGACCAGCAGTTCGAGATTCCGGCTGCCGATTTCGGCATTTGAAAATTTGGAAGCGATCATTTCTCCCTGTTCGGTCAGACGGATTTGTCCGTTCACGGTGCCGTGCGGCTGTGCCAGAATGGCTTCGTAGGTCGGCCCGCCGCCACGGCCAACCGTACCGCCTCGTCCGTGAAACAGACGCAACTTGACACCCATCTGGTTGAATAGCGCAACAAGCTGTTTTTCAGCCTTGTAGAGCTCCCAGTTTGATGTCGTGTAGCCGCCGTCCTTGTTTGAATCGGAATAACCGAGCATGACTTCCTGGCGATCCCCCTGTTTTCTGATCAGTTCACGGATGAAAGGAATGCTCATGGCTTCTTTCATGATGGTGGTTGCCAGTCTCAGGTCAGGGATAGTTTCAAACAGCGGGATCGCCATTAGGTCAAGTTCCGCATCATTCCACTGGCGGTTGATTTCGGAATCGCCGTTTCGTCTGGGATGGAGCAGACCGGATTCCTTTTGCAGAAGATAGACTTCGAGCAGATCGGAGACGGTTTCGGTGTGCGAGATAATATAGTTTGTAATGGCACGTTTTCCGTATTGCTCGCGGATATAACGTGCAGTCCGCATGATCCTGAGCTCGGATGTGGTTTCTTCCGAGTATTCGGCAAACGGGGAATAAAGCAGACGGGGCTTACTCAACTCGCTGATAAGCAGTTCGACCTTTTTCTCTTCGGAAAGCGAGGCATAGTTCGGTTCGACTTGGGCGGCGGCGAAAATTTCGGTCAATACCCGTTCATGAACGTCCGAACTCTGGCGCATATCAAGTGTTGCCAGATGAAAGCCGAAAATATCGACAGCGGCTTTCAATGAGCTCAGCCGGATTCTGACGATGAGTTCTCCGGCATTCTGGTTCAGCGAATCGATCATGATTTGCAGATCGGCACCGAATTCGTCAGGTGATGTATAAGGTTCTCCGACACCGATTTCACTGCGTGCCAGACTGGTCATGCCATAATCCCGTGCGGTGGCCGCCAGTCTGGAATAAATGGCGATCAGCGCACGCCGGTAAGGCTCGTCAACCCGGTGCAAGGAAGTATCCGATGATGTATTGGCCAGTTCCTGCAATTCCGGACTGACATGGTTCAACAGGGATGAAATCGACAGTTCCGCTCCCAGATTGTGGATTTCTTCCAGATAGAATTCCATGATCAGGTGCGATTGCCGTTCCAGCGCATGCAGCATGGTATCGGCATTGACGTTCGGGTTACCGTCGCGGTCGCCGCCGATCCAGCTGCCCATTTGCAGATATTTGCTTTCGGAGCCGGGTGCAGGGATACCATCGGCACTTTCAGGGTAACGTTCGCTGATTTCTTCCTGAATGGAATGATAAAGTCCGGGCAACTCGCGTAAAAAGGTAATGCGGTAATATGAAAGCGCATTGTTGATTTCATCCGCAACAGACAGGCGGGTATAGCGCAGCAGACGGGTTTGCCAGAGCGCGGCGATACGGGCATAAAGCATTTCCGTATTGTGTTTGCGTTCCTTTGGTGTCAAATCGGTGCCATGTTCCGCCAGCAGGCGAGCTATTTCCCGTTCGCTGTCCAGGGTGCTTTTTCGCTGGACTTCGGTTGGGTGGGCGGTCAGGACAGGCGAAATGAATGTTTCACGCAACAGTTTCTTGATGTCAGCGCCAGGGACGCCGACCCGGTCAAGCATGTCCAGCGCATAGCTGAGACTGCCTTTTTCGGGAGCTTCACCTGCTATTCTTGCCGCCCTGTACGCGAGATTGGCATGCTTGTCGACGGCAATGTTGGCAAGATGCGAAAAGTATGAAAAAGCCCTGACAACAGAAATCGCATGATTGCGGCTCAGATTTTTGAGCAGGTTGTTCAGTGTGTCGGCCGAATAGAGATTGGGGTTGCGCCTGAAACTGACGGCTGTTCTGCGGATTTTCTCGACCAGATTGAAAATATCGGTACCTTCTTTTTCGCGGATCACGTCGCCGAGCATACGGCCGAGCATGCGAATGTCTTCTTTTTCAGGAGCTTCCTGTTGGGATTGATGCTGATCTGCCATGGTGATGTATAAGGTCAGGTAAGGCAAGTTAACTAGCCACTTTTAATGGAGGGGTTTGAAGTTGCTGGTAAATACTGCCTGTTTTTACGTTAAACATTCCGGAGGGAATATGCGTGCTTTTGAATGTAAACAGGATGAACGTTATCAATTTGTTCAAAAGAAAAACAGCCGGAACAGTTATTCACGCATAAAAAATGCAAAAATGGAATCAATTATCTGTGCAATTACACAAACGAGAAAGTATACCTTTTTTACGGGAAAGTGGTAAGTCTGTCCGGTTTCATGAATTCGTTTATCAGCCGTGCCTTGCCGGAGGATGTTGCGGATCGGTTGCAAAAACAGGTTTGCGAGAAACTTTTTTCCGGGGCGTCCGTAAATATCGAATCGGCAAAGGCTGTCTGGAGAATGATTCCCGCTGACAGGCAGAAGCAGTCATTGATTGCGTTCCATGTCGCCCGCATGTTCTATCGTGCCGGATGGCTCGACGAGAGCAGGGATATATTGATCCGCGCACTGAATGAAAATTGGGATGCGGATCTGATGTGTGCCTTTGCCGAGTTCTCTTCAGATGAAAAAATTGCCGATCTGGAGGAAAGGATCCGGTGTTGCAAGCAATGGAAAGAAAAATATTCCATTTATCCACAATGGATGCTAGCGCTTGGGGAATTGTATTACAGGCAGAACCGTTCTGAGCAGGCACGCTACTATCTGGGGAAGGTCATGGAAACGCAGCCTGAAACGTCTTTATGGCACAGTGCCTGTTTCTTGCTGGCGAAAATGCGAGAAAAAAGCGGACGGCCTGAGAAAAACGATCGCCCTGAAAAACAAGCTTCACAAGACGTTTCAGCCCGGAACGGTCTTTTGCAAAAGTGACGGAATGATTTCCGGAATCAGGATTTGCCGCGCAGGTTTTTCAGTTTCTTCTGGGCGTCGATGTTGCCTTGGGCTGCAGCCTTGCGGAACCAGTTGATTGCCTGGTTCAGGTCGGCTTTTGTTCCTCTTCCGTTTTCATACATGATACCCAGATTGTATTGGGCCTTGTCGTATCCTTTTTCTGCTGCACGCGTAAACCACTGGACCGCCTTGGTATCGTCTTTGGCGACTCCCGTGCCTTCCGTATAGAGAACTCCCATTTTGTTTTCAGCTTTCAGGTATCCTTGCCGTGCTGCCTTGCCAAACCAGTAGGCTGATTGTTCATCGTTTTTGCTCACACCCAGACCCCTGTCATACATGACTCCCAGACCGTATTGCGCTTCGGGCAGCTGGTGCATGGCGGCCTTGCGGAGCCATTTGAGCGCTTCGCCGAAATCCTGTCGTGTTCCCTTTCCTTGGGCATACATCACTCCCAGATTGTACTCGGCGTCAGGAAGATTCTGGACTGCCGCTTTTCCGTACCATTTGAAAGCCATGTCAGGATCTGGGTCGATACCGTTTCCCTCGTAATACAAAACGCCCAGATAATTCTGGGCTCTGGCAAAACCGTGGTTTGCCGATCGCATAATGAGTTCCAGTCCGCGCTGAAAATCCTTTTTGACAATCACACCGTGCTGGTAAAGAAGACCTAGGGCATATTCTGAACGGGGGTCCTGTCTGCCTGCACCTTCTTCGAATAATGAAAGAGCTTGTTTGTATTGCTGGTTTTTGAAAGCATGGACAGCGTCCGTGAAATCGTCTGCAAGTATGTTGCCGGCAAAGCAGGTGATTCCGAAAGAAAAAATGATCGATACAAGGGGGCGTATCGCTGAATGAAAGGAAAAATCCGGATACTTGCTGATGGTGGATGTATTCATCGGATGACCTCTGGTAAAAAATGCGAGCAGATATCATTACTTTAATATAAAGCCGCTTTCATATACATCTTGTTTTGATTGGACAGGAAATTTCCTGTTTCCGGAGATACAGGAAAGAGACATCAAAAGATCGTGGTCAACAGAAAAGCAGGAAATTTTCTGCCAGCGAGCAAAAAGCATGTTTTTTACGGCCGGGTATATGGTTGTTCCGTTCCGGCGTGAAAAAATATGCCGGAATATAAAAAAGGCAGCCTGATGCTGCCTTTTCCGGAATTTCAGTCTGCCAGTAATTGCCTTAGAACATAAGGCAGGATACCGCCATGACGGAAGTAATCCACTTCGATCGGTGTGTCGATACGAAGCAACAACGGAACGTGACGAATGCTGCCGTCCGCACGATGAATGACCAGAGTCACATCCTGTAAAGGCTGGATATCATCCAGTCCCTGCAGGTCGAATGTTTCGTCGCCGCGCAGTTCCAGAGTAGCGGCACTGTCGCTGCCGGTAAACTGGAGTGGCAATACGGCCATACCGACGAGATTGGAACGATGGATCCGCTCGAATGAACGTGCAATGACGGCCTTGACGCCAAGCAGCTGGGTTCCTTTCGCCGCCCAGTCGCGGGAAGAACCTGTGCCATATTCTTCACCGCCGATGACGATCGTCGGGATTTTTTCCTGTTGATAGCGCATGGCGGCATCGAAAATCGACATTTCCTTGCCTTCGGGCTGATATAGGGTGAAGCCACCTTCCCGGCGACTGCCGTCTGCCGCTGCGGGCAATATCAGGTTTTTGATACGGACATTACCGAATGTGCCACGCATCATGACTTCGTGATTTCCCCGGCGGGAGCCGAATGAGTTGAAGTCCTGTTTGGAGATGCCATGTTCAAGCAGCCATTGTCCGGCAGGGCTTTTTTCCTGAATGGAACCGGCAGGAGAAATATGGTCTGTTGTGATCGAGTCACCGAAAATCGCCAGTGCTCTCGCTCCCCTGATATGTGCCGAAGCCGGACCTGCCTCCATGACGAAATCATTGAAGAAAGGCGGTTCAGCAATGTAAGTCGACTGGGGCCAGTCATATACATCGCCCGTTGCGAAACCGGAGATTTTTTGCCAAAGCTCGCCGGGTGCCGTTTTGATATCGCCGTAGTTTTTACGGAATGATGCGGCATCGAGTGCGAACGGAACCAGTTCAGCCACTTCATGAGAGGTTGGCCAGATGTCCTTCAGATAAACGTCCTTGCCGTTATTGCCCTTGCCAAGCGGCTCTGTCGTCAGATCGCATGTCACATTTCCGGCAATCGCATAAGCGACAACCAGAGGAGGGGAAGCCAGGAAATTGGCACGGATGTTGGGATGAATGCGCGCCTCGAAATTCCGGTTGCCCGACAGGACTGCCGCGGCGACAACATCGTTCTTGACAATGGCTTCGTTCATGGCCGGAGTCAGATCGCCGGCATTCCCGATACAGGTTGTACATCCATAGGCGGCGACAGTGAATCCGAGTTTTTCCAGATAAGGCAGCAAACCGGCTTTTTCCAGATAACCCGTTACGATTCTCGATCCGGGGGCAAGTGAAGTTTTGATTCGTGGCGAAACGTTGAGACCGGCCTCGACCGCTTTTTTCGCCAGAAGGCCGGCGGCCAGCAGAACGGCCGGATTACTGGTATTGGTACAGGAGGTAATGGCTGCAATCAGGATGTCGCCATTGCGCAGTTCCGCATTGTCGGAAGTTTTGTAGGTGCTGGCAAGATCGGATTGTTTCTTGTTGAATCCACCGTCTGAAACAGGCATGCTGAAAAGTTCCGTGAAGCGCTTTTTCTGGTTGCCGAGTTCAATACGGTCCTGAGGTCGTCTCGGACCTGCCACAGAAGCTGTCACACTGCCAAGGTCAAGCTCTACGACACGTGTATAGTCAATCTGGCCGGCTTTTGGGATACCGAACATTTCCTGTGCCCTGAAGTAGGATTCCAGAGCGGAAACCTCTTCATCGGTACGGCCGGTATTGCGGAAATAGCTGACGGTCGCTTCATCAACCGGGAAGAAACCGATAGTCGCGCCATATTCGGGAGCCATATTGGCAATCGTTGCACGATCGGTGGCCGAAAGCGATGCGGCACCTTCACCGAAAAATTCGACGAATTTCCCGACGACTTTTTCCTTGCGCAGCCGTTCCGTGATAGTCAGTACCAAATCGGTCGCGGTGCAACCTTCGCGCAATTTTCCGGTCAGGTGCATGCCGATGACATCGGGAGTCAGGAAATAGACGGGTTGCCCCAGCATGCCGGCTTCCGCTTCGATACCACCGACACCCCAGCCAACGACGCCGACGCCATTGATCATGGTCGTATGCGAATCCGTACCGACCAGTGTGTCCGGATAATAAACGTCACCCAGTTCCGGATTGCTCCGTTTGTGGACGCCACGTGCAAGATACTCCATGTTCACTTGGTGGACGATACCGAATCCCGGAGGCACGACACCGAAGGTGTCGAAAGCCTGCATGCCCCATTTCATGAACTGGTAACGTTCACGGTTGCGGTCAAATTCCAGCTTCATGTTGAGATCAAGCGCATCATTGCGTCGGAAATAATCGATCTGGACAGAATGGTCGACAACCAGATCGACGGGAACCAACGGTTCGATCTGTTTCGGATTTTTTCCGGTACGAACCGCCACGTTTCTCATGGCTGCCAGATCAACTAGCAGCGGAATGCCTGTAAAATCCTGAAGAATGACACGGGCGACAACGAAAGGAATCTCGTTGCTGCGTTCTTCTCCGGGTTTCCAGTTGGCAAGCTGTCGGACATGTTCTTCCGTGATTTTGTTGCCGTCGCAATTGCGGAGAACCGATTCGAGAACGATTCGAATGGAAACAGGCAGGCGGGACAGATCGAGTCCAAGTTCCTTGCCCAGTGCCGGGATGGAATAGAAATGACCTTGTTTCTGATCGGAGACAGGAAATGTTTTGATGGTGTTCTTAAAGACGTGAGACATGAAAACTCCAAACCGAATGGCCCGTTGCGGGCCATTCATCGTTCATGCTGAAATAAAAAATGTTATGAAACAACTGGTTAATTTGGTTTTGCTGCTGCCAGCGCTTTCCTTTGTTCTGGATTGCGGCATTCATTGGCCAGCTGGCTCCCCTTTTTGATGTCCAGCAACATGCTTTTCGCAGGGATATTGATCCATACCAGTCCGGTCTGCTTGTCTTCGTAGCGGTCGGCACCGGTCGTGGTTGCGGTACGAAGCATGCGATGCATCTTGTTGCGCCACTGCAGATTGATGTAGCTAGGGTCGTCGGATTTTTTGTAAACGGTAAACTTGTTGCCCAGTTCGCAGTTATATTGCGATCCTGTCAGTCCTGCCACGTTGACGACTTCCGTTTCTTTCTGTGAATCTTCGGAAGACGGTGTTTGATTGACGGTGTTCCTGACAGTTTTTTTGTTGGCTTTGGTTTTGCTTGCAGGAGCCGCTTGTGCGACGCCATAAGTCAGTGGAAGCGTGAAACCTGCGATAATGAAAAAGGCAGCCAGAAATTTTTGCATGATGTAGCCTCGTTCAAAGAAAGGATATGCGTCTTGCACACATATGTATGATAATCGGCATATGGCTTCAATCGCAAGCGCTGATCATGTGATTTCAGGATTTTTTATCTGTTCAGGCGCAATTGACATCCTCCCC
>CAZRQR010000016.1:0-21765 GCA_964602435.1 uncultured Oxalobacter sp. | reverse complement strand
ATGCGCGCTTTCTTTTCTTCCCGAGGGTCTATCCCTTCGGCAATCAGTTTGCGCGCCTCATCCCGTTTCTTTCTGGCCTGTGCCAGCGATATATCCGGGTATTTGCCAAACGACAGCTTGACCGCCTTCCCGTTCAGACTGGCTTTCATCTTCCAGAGTTTCGAACCTGTCGGGGCTATTTCCAGATACAGGCCGTTTCCGTCAAAAAGGGTATAGGGCCTATCCTTGGGTTTTGCGTTGTCGATCTGTTTGGGTACTAGTGGGGTAATCAGTTTTGCCATTTGGGTACCTCTCCGCCAAAAATGGGTACCTAAAAAACAGGTACCGAAAAATAAGTACCGATAACGGTACCCAAAATCGTCAGCTTCGGCAATACCGCATTAGACCGCATAAAACAAAAAAACCCGCGTAAACACTTGGTTTTACACGGGTTTTTGTACTGTATCAGACTGCTTTGAACTGGCTGTTGGTGCCGACGGCGAGACTTGAACTCGCACGACTTCCGCCACTACCCCCTCAAGATAGCGTGTCTACCAATTCCACCACGTCGGCGCAAAGGTCAGGTATTATCGCAGCAACTTTCCTTTTCATCAAGCCTTCATCAGCAAAAAGGAAGAACAAACCGTCATCTTGACGTGTTTTCACCAGAAGCGCCAGGAATGGCCGCCGTACCTGAAGCTTCTCTGACCACTGCCGATTCTGCCGGTGTTTCCTGTGCAGGAGCAGGAGTCGAAACGGATTGCAGTTTCTCAATAATGCCGCTTTGTGCAGGTGCGCGATAAGGTCCCAGATAAGCCATTGCCAGAGTCGCGACAAAAAATATCACTGCCGCAATGGCTGTCGATTTGGACAAAAAATTCGATGAGCCGGTGGCGCCGAAAATACTTCCCGAAGAACCGCCTGCACCGAATGCAGCCCCCATATCGGCACCCTTGCCATGCTGCATCAAGACCAGCACGATAATGGCAAGCGCGGACAGAACCTGAATGATAATGATAATGTTATACAGCATGTTGTTCCTGCATTTTCTTTTGATTGACCAATTTCCCTATCTTGATGCCAGACGTGCTATTGCCAGAAAATCATTGGCTTTCAGTGCTGCCCCGCCGATCAGTCCACCATCGATATCGGGCATCTTCAAAAATTCCTCTGCATTCGACGGCTTCATGCTGCCACCGTACAATATCCGCACACATTCCACGGCGTCCGGATTTTTCATGACCATCAGCTTCCGCAAAAGCGCATGAACATCCCCGACCATATCAGGAGTAGGTGTTTTTCCGGTACCGATTGCCCAAACCGGTTCATAGGCGACGACAATATCGCAGACTTCCCTGTCCTCAAGCACGGAAAGCACGGCATGCATCTGCCTTTCGACAACTTTCGCTGTCTGTCCGTTTTCCTTGTCTTTCAAGGACTCACCGACACAGACAATCGGGGTCAGACCGCCTGCCAGTGCACGCTGTACCTTGTTCGCGACCAGTTCGTCGGATTCGTTGCAATATTCACGCCGTTCCGAATGACCGACAATAACGTACTTGCAGTCGAAATCCAGCAACATCCGCGTGGATACCTGTCCTGTATAAGCGCCGACAGCATGTGCCGAAACGTCTTCCGCACCGAGTGCGATATCGGTTCCTTTTAGCGCATGCTGACACTGCGCCAGATAAGGAAAAGGAACACAGATTGCCAGATCGCAGCCAACTCCTGCCATTCCTGCCTTGATGCCGTCAAGCAATTCGGCATTCGCAGCAAGACTGCCATTCATTTTCCAGTTTCCGACGATCAGTTTACGCGACATGCTGCTCCCTGAATTCAAGCAATCAATTATTTTATCGTGACCGAATCGGTCCGGTCAATCAATGTCGATCAACAAGACGTTATCTGTCAATGCAATACGATACTTCTGAACTGGCCACTACCGTCTTCATCATCGTCGGAATCATCCGGATCATTGATATGTCCCCGTTCGATTTCCTTTTCGGTCGCTGCCCTGACGTCTGTCACGGTCAGCTCGAAACGGAGCGCTATTCCAGCAAACGGATGGTTGCCGTCCAGTATGACCTTGCCATCGGCAATATCAGTCACGACATAAATGGTGGGATCTTCCGTCGGATCAACATCTTCCGGCATTCCCTCAAACTGCATTCCCACTTCCAACGGTGTCGGGAAACGATCGCGATCTTCCACTCTGACCAGCAGTGGATCATATTCACCGAACGCTTCCTCCGGTTCAACCTGGATCATGGTTTTATATCCGATCTCCTTGCCATCCAGTGCTTTCTCGAGTGCAGGCAACGTATCATCGTAACCGCCATGAAGATAAATGATCGGTTCCTGACCGTCTTCAAGCAGATTGTTCTGCGCATCAGACAATTTGTAGTGAACAGTAACCACCGTGTTTCTGGTTATTTTCATTTTTTCCCTAGAAGGTTTGTTTCATTAATGAGTGGAAAAAATTATACCCGCATGTGATGACTTTAAAAATTCTTCTTCCATTCATTCATATTATCAATAACAAAAATTCATATCGGTTTAACGAAGTCACATGCACCATGGCATAAACCTGCCTGATATCGCCATTTGATATATCCGGAAAAAATCCCGGTTCGATCTGACTTCGGGAAACAGAAAACACTTCTGGCTCCATACCTGAAACAAGTCGGCATGTCCTGTTTGACAAAAATCACATAACGCCATGTTTTATAAACAAAATTTTCACCAGAAAACCTTGCGGATTCCAATAGCCTGTCCATCGCCCGGTTCCGGATGAACCGATATTGGCTCCCGCATACCGGCGGTATTTGAAGAATATATCAAAACCTGTTGCGAGATTGCAAAATAGATGCAAAAACCCCGTGAGGGAAGGTTACAACCCCCAAAAAGTAGCTATAATCAACATTACTAGGAGATTGCCAATGCAACCGCGTTCCTGCAATGGCATTTGGCGGTTTTCTATTTAAAGTAGTAACAATTACCGGTAATTAACCTAATTATTTAATTAAGGATTACAAATGAAAAAGTCTTTATTGCTCGTTGGCCTGATGGCTCTTGCCCTGACCGCATGTAAAATTGGTGAAGCTCCGAAGAAAGATGCTCCCAAGGACGCCGCTGCTCCGGCAGCAACTGCTCCTGCCAAAGACGCTGCTGCTCCTGCCAAAGACGCTGCTGCTCCTGCTAAAGACGCTCCTCCGGCTGCTAAAGACGCTGCCGCTCCTGCTGACGCTAAGGACGCTCCTGCTGACGCTAAGGATGCTGCCAAAGACGCTAAAGATGCAGGCGCTGCTGCTCCTGCCAAAGATGCTGCCAAGAACTAATTCTTGTATGGTCTAAAAAAGGCCGGCCATAAGGCCGGCTTTTTACTGACAAAAAACCGAATCATGACCGGGATATATCTACCCATTCAAAGCCGTTGTCCTGTCCTGCAACGACTATTTCGATTCTTCCGGTATCGACGGCTTTTTCAATGACTTGTCGTGCCAGTTCAGGAAGATTGTTGTTCTGGCTTAAATGCGCCCCAATGATCTTTTTCAGCCGCGACTGATCCATCTGCGCCAGAAATTCACCTGCGCAGTTATTGGACAAGTGTCCATAAATACTGCTGATACGTTTCTTGAGATAAAAAGGGTATGCTGATTTTTCCAGCATATGATCGTCATAATTGCACTCGACCATCAGTGTATCGCAACCGGACAGTGCATTCGCGATATGAGGCGTCACCTGGCCGGTATCTGTCAGCATGCCGAATTTTACTGCACCATCGGTCATATGAAACTGCAAGGGTTCTCTTGCATCATGTGAAATGGTAAAAGCCGATATCTGCAAGTCACCTATGGCGAAACAGTCACCATCACTGCAAAAATTGATATCGATTCCGGAAAAATCCTTCCCCAGCGACTGGAAAGTACCGAAACTCATCCAGAGCGGTATCCGGTAACGCCGTGCAAACGCCAGAACCCCTCCGGCATGATCACTGTGTTCGTGCGTCACAACCAGTGCCGACACATCGGCAGGAGAACGACCGGCCCGTTCCAGACGCCGCTGCGTTTCACGGATACCAAACCCACAGTCAAACATAACGGTGGTTTCCGTCAGCCCGTCCTTTGCGGAAACAAGCAGGGAATTCCCCTTGCTGCCACTTCCCAAACTCGTTAATTTCAAAATTCGTCGCTGTTTTCCGAAACGTCTGTTACCTCAACTGTTCATACAGAAGATTCATGATCTTCTGGCCAGCGGAGGTTTTCTCTGGCTGCCCCTTGTCATCCAGCACGATGATTTCACTCTTGTCGTTTGTTTCCTCAATGGAAATCTGGTAACGCTGTGCGTGTTTTTCCTTATTGGAAAAAGTGAACAGATTCGAGAAGAATCCTTTTTCCTTTTCAGGCGTATTCTTCGCATCGCTGTCCTGATCGACATAACGGACGAAATACAGCCCTTTCGAACGATCCCGGTCTTCTACCGTGAATCCGACACGATCCAGTGCCAGACCAACCCTGCGCCAAGTCCGGTCGAAAGTTTCATCGACGACGACCTTCGAACTGCTATCTCCCTTGACGAGAGTCGCCCTAGAAGGCAACACAACCGTCTTCCGCTCGGCAAGCGCTCTTGCCTTAGCTTTTTCTTTCTGGTTCATGTCACTTAACTGAACCATCAGACGGGACAGAAACTCCGCCTCCAGTTCCGGATCTGAAGCGCGTGCAGTCCACATGGTCGTATCCTTGTTCACACCGACAATCTCTTCCTGTGCGCCGCGATGGCTGATGAAAATGTCAGTGGTTCCATCGGCATTGCGCTCAAGGCGTGTCCGGAACTTGTCCCGTTCCCCTGTCGAATAAAGCGCATCGAAGACCTTGCCCAGCGTCTTTCGAATGAAATCCTGCGGCAATTTAGCACGATTCTCGGCCCAGTCCGTTTCCATGATGCCGGTATCGGGCGAATCGATATTGATCAGGAATCCGTTGTCCTGCCAGAAATCCCTGATCTGTGGCCACAGTACTTCAGGACTGCGATTGACGACAAGCCAACGCTGGCTGCCATCCCTTTCGATGCGGATATCGGTCGCCTCGTTGGGCGCCACCACACCGTAAGATCCGACTGCGACATTCGGTCGTGCTTCCTGTTGCTGCTGGTTATACCCGGAAGCAGTGACCGTCCCGCTTTCCGGAATCGTATAGCGATTATCCCGTTGCAGCTGCGTCAGATCTGGTGGAATTTCAAGTCTCCGTCCCGGTGCCTGAGAAGAAGTTTCACTCTTGTAATCGATACGGTCTGCTTCAAGCAAACTGTCAACCGTGCTGCATGACGACAGCCCCAATACTGTCAGCGATCCGATCAGTACGGAACCGACTTTTTTATTAAACGCCATATGTTCAGTTTCCAGACCTTCCAATAAGTTCAGTACGACTTTTTCAGCAGGCAATTACAGACAACGCCTCCGTATCAGGCCAGTACGCCCGCTTCCTTCAGCGCTTTCCTGACCACGTCATGATATCCTTCTGCCAGCGGAACCAGCGGCAAACGGATGCCCGGAGGAATCATGCCCATTTCGGCCAATGCCCATTTAACAGGAATCGGATTCGATTCCACAAAAAGCTGCTGGCTTAACGGCAACATCAGATTGTTCAGCTTGCGCGCCGTTTCAACATCTCCCTTTATCGCCGCAGTACACATCAGATGCATGTTTTTCGGTGCGACATTGGCAACGACCGAGATATTGCCTTTCGCTCCGCAAAGCATCAATGCCATTGCCGTGGAATCATCACCTGAATACACCGCAAAATCCTCAGGTACCCTGCGCAGAAGATCGATCCCGCGCGCGATGTTGCCGGTAGCATCCTTGACTCCGATGATATTCGGAATTTCCGACAGTCTGAGAATCGTTTCATTGGAAAGGTCGGCAACCGTCCTGCCCGGAACGTTATACAGGATCATCGGCAGATCGACTGCCTCTGCAACGCTTTTGAAATGCTGGTACATTCCTTCCTGGGTCGGCTTGTTGTAATAGGGAACGACCTGGAGGGAAGCATCTGCCCCTGCCATTTGGGCATAACGGGTCAACGCGATCGCTTCGGCAGTGGAATTGCCACCGGCACCGGCAATGACCGGAATCCTCTTACCGGAATGTTCCACCGCGACCCGGATCATTTCGGCATGTTCATCGACGTTTACGGTAGGCGATTCCCCCGTCGTACCCACCACGGACAAGGCGTCCGTCCCTTCTGCAATCTGCCAGTCCATCAGGCGGCGCGCGCTATCGAGATCGACGTCTCCGTCCTCGTTCATCGGAGTGACCAGTGCAACTATACTGCCTTCAATTTTCATAACGATATGAACCAAACATTAAAAAGAAGATTGTAGCGGATACCGTAAGCGACGGCATCAAAATTAAAACGCGACAGCGACAATACTACCTCACCTTCATAATATATCACAGCACGGACCGGCACCATATCGCGAATCGCGTCATAAATTTGTATCAGATTGTTAAAGCTTTCCGCCCATCAGAAAACGGTCTACCGCATCCGCACATTCCCGTCCTTCATGAAGCGCCCAGACGACCAGCGATTGCCCGCGACGGACATCTCCTGCCGCGAAAACCTTGCCGACCGATGTCATAAATCGGGCGTCCCCTTCCGTTTTCGCCAGCGCATTTCCTGCCATATCCTTTTCAATACCGAACGCATCCAGTACCGCTGCCGCAGGCCCGGAAAATCCCATTGCCAGAATTACCATATCTGCCGGAATCTCATACTCGCTTCCGGGAATTTCGACGTATGTCACGCCGACCTGTTCGACACGACAGACCACTAGTTTTTCAACTTTGCCCCGCCTGCCTTCGATCCGTTTGGTCATGATGCCGAAATCACGATCGCAACCTTCTTCCTGAGAGGAAGAAGTCCGGAATTTTTTCGGCCAGTATGGCCAGACCATTGACTGGTCCACATGATCCGGCAATCGCGCATTGCGGTCGAACTGCAATACGGAGACAGCTCCCTGGCGATTAGCGACACCGACACAGTCGGAACCGGTATCGCCGCCACCGATAATCACGACACGCTTGCCCGTCGCATCCAGCCGGTTGCGCGCCTTGTCTCCTGCATCCCTTTTGTTCTGTGCACACAGATATTCCATAGCGAAATGAACCCCCTGAAGGTCGGCTCCCGGCACATCCAGTTCCCTCGGTTGCTCTGCACCACATGCCAGAATCACGGCATCGAATTCCTGTTTCAGCACATCCGGATCAACCGTTTCCGTCGCCATATTCTGAACCGCTGAAGGAACTGTTTTCCCGACCAGAATCCCGGTACGGAAAACCACACCTTCCGCCTCCATCTGTTTCAGACGACGATCAATGATCTGTTTTTCCAGTTTGAAATCCGGTATGCCATAACGCAACAGGCCGCCGATCCGGTCATTTTTCTCGAAAACCGTCACATCATGACCGGCACGCGCCAGCTGCTGTGCCGCCGCCAGTCCGGCAGGCCCAGACCCGACAATGGCCACTTTCCGGCCAGTTTTATGTCCAGCCGGCCGTGGAATGACCCAGCCGTTTTCCCATCCCTTTTCGATAATGAACCGTTCAATCGAACGGATGCCGACCGGTTCCCTGATCAGGCCAAGCGAACAGGCCGGTTCACACAATGCAGGACAGACTCGCCCGGTGAATTCCGGAAAGTTGTTCGTGGCATGGATTTTCTCCAGTGCCTCTTCATCAGCACCGTGATAAACCTGATCGTTGAAATCCGGAATCAGATTGCCGAGTGGGCAGGCATTATTGCAGAACGGAATACCGCAATCCATACAGCGCGCACCCTGCTGCCGTGCCTGATCGTCTGCAAGCGTGATCGTGAATTCACGATAGTTTTTGATCCTCTCTTTTGGTTCCAGATGCGTTTCCTCAATCCGGTCGAATTCCATGAAACCCGTTACTTTTCCCATTTTCCACCTCAATATCCGGTTATTTGCCCAGTCAATGATCGCACTAGGCCGCCACAACAATCGTGCTTTCTTTCGTCTCCTCTTTGCCTGCATGCAGATCTTGCAACGCCCGGCGATATTCCATCGGGAAAACCTTGACGAAATGTTGCCTGCAATTCGACCAGTCTTCCAGCAGCTTGCGTGCCGTCATACTGCCGGTATAAGTGAAATGATTTTCGATCAGACGCATCAGAATAGCCTCATCAGTCTGCGGCTCGTCATGACGGTTCATCCGGTGCCAGACCGCTTTTTCCACGGATGTTTCCTGTTCAAAACAGGAAAGAACCGGCTCCAGTATCACCATGGACAGATTGCATTTGCGTTCGAATGTCCTGTCAGGATCATAGACATAAGCGATGCCGCCGGACATACCCGCCGCGAAGTTGCGCCCAGTTTCACCAAGAATGACCACGGTACCGCCGGTCATATATTCGCAACCATGATCGCCGCACCCTTCGGCGACAGCCGTCGCACCCGAATTGCGAACTGCAAACCGTTCGCCGGCAATGCCGTAAAAATAAGCCTCCCCGGAAATCGCACCGTACAGCACGGTATTGCCCGCAATCATGTTGCTGTCAGGCTGCCCGCGGAACTGTGCATGGGGCCGTACAATAATGCGCCCGCCGGACAGGCTCTTGCCGACATAGTCGTTCGCTTCGCCGACCAGATCCAGTGTAATGCCATGCGCCAAGAAAGAGCCGACCGACTGTCCCGCCGTCCCATGCAACTGGATATGAATCGTATCGTCAGGCAGACCGTCATGCCCATAACGTCGCGCCACTTCGCCCGAGAGCATGGCTCCGACACTGCGATTGGCGTTTTTGATCGGATAAATGAACGAGATTTTCTCTTTTTTTTCCAGTGCAATTGCCGACTGGAGAATCAGATGGTGATCAATGGATTTTTCCAAGCCATGATCCTGTTCTTCCTGATGGTACTTGTGAACGGAAGGATCAACAACCGGATCATAAAAGAGGCGGCTGAAGTCCAGGCCAGCTTCTTTCCAGCCTGAAACCGCTTTTGCCTTTTCCAGAAGATCGACACGACCGATCAGATCGTCATATTTCCGGATACCGAGCTGCGCCATGATCTGTCGCATTTCCTCAGCAACGAAAAACAGATAGTTGACGATATATTCCGGCTTGCCGCTGAACTTCTTCCTCAACTCCGGATCCTGTGTCGCGACACCGACCGGACAAGTATTCAGATGGCACTTGCGCATCATGATACATCCCTGTGTGACCAGCGGAGCGGTCGCGAAACCGACTTCATCAGCGCCTAAAATAGCGGCGATTACGACATCGCGCCCGGTCTTCATCTGACCATCCGCCTGAATACGGACTCGGCCGCGCAAATTGTTCATGACCAGTGTCTGCTGGACTTCGGCCAGGCCGATTTCCCAAGGCGAACCGGTATGTTTGATCGACGACAACGGCGATGCCCCCGTCCCTCCGTCATGCCCTGCAATCACAATATGGTCGGCCTTGGCCTTGGCAACGCCGGCCGCAATGGTACCGACCCCGACTTCGGAAACCAACTTGACCGAGATGGTGGCATGCGGATTGACGTTTTTCAGATCGTGGACCAGCTGCGCCAGATCTTCGATGGAATAAATGTCGTGGTGCGGCGGAGGCGAAATCAGGCCGACACCCGGAACGGAAAAGCGCATGCTGGCGATATATTCGGAAACCTTGCCACCCGGCAACTGTCCCCCTTCACCCGGCTTGGCCCCCTGTGCCATCTTGATCTGGATTTCATCTGCGGAATTCAGATATTCTGCTGTGACGCCGAACCGGCCTGACGCGACCTGCTTGATCTTCGAACGCAGGGAATCACCTTCCTGCAATTCGATATCGGAAACGATCCTGTCTTTTCCCAGAATGGAAGACAAGGTCTCCCCTTTCCTGATCGGGATACCCGCCAGTTCGTTTTCATAGCGCCGTGGATCTTCACCACCCTCACCGGTATTCGACTTTCCGCCGATACGGTTCATGGCAATAGCGAGCGAAGCATGCGCTTCCGCGCTGATCGAACCCAGCGACATCGCACCTGTGGCAAACCGCTTGACGATTTCCTTGGCCGGTTCCACTTCATCGATGGCAATCGCCCGGGCCGGATCGAGCCGGAATTCAAACAGGCCCCGCAAGGTCATCTGGCGACGTGACTGGTCATTGATGATCTGGGCATATTCTTTGTATGTCGCATAGCTATTCGCACGTGTGGAATGCTGCAGTTTCGCGATGGCATCCGGAGTGAACATGTGTTCTTCTCCCTGCTTGCGGAAAGCGTATTCTCCGCCCACATCCAGAAAACGGACAGGCTGCTGTCTCTGCCGGAAAGCCATTTCATGCAGACGCAGCGATTCCTCCGCCACCTCGAAAACACCGATACCCCCGACACTGGAAACGGTCCCCTTGAAATATTTGTCCACCAGTGCGGACGACAGGCCGATCGCTTCGAAAATCTGTGCGCCGCAATAGGACCGATACGTCGAGATACCCATTTTCGACATGATTTTCATCAGCCCCTTGTTGATGGCCTTGATGAAATTGGCCTGCGCCTTTTCCGGCGTCAGATCGGCAGCCAGTTTCGGCGCGAGATTCGACAGGGTTTCCAGTACCAGATAAGGATGGACGGCTTCCGCGCCATAACCGGCCAGAAGGGCGAAATGATGCGTTTCTTTTGCGGAACCGGTTTCGACCACCAGTCCCGTCGAAGCACGCAATCCCTTGGCGACCAGATCCTGATGAATGGCCGACGTGGCGAGCAGTGCAGGAATAGCCAGACTGTCCGGTCCGATCATCCTGTCGGAAACGATCAGGATATTGTGACCTGATTTGACGGCATCCACCGCTTCGGCACACAAGGACGCCAGATGCGCCTCGATCCCTTCCTTGCCCCATGCGACCGGATAACAGATATTCAATTCATACGAATGGAATTTGCCATTGGTATAGGCATCGATATTGCGGATGCTGGCCATTTCCGCAAAACCGAGAATCGGCTGCGATGCTTCCAGCCGCATCTGCGGATTGACATTGTTCGTATCGAGTACATTCGGTTTCGGACCGATATAAGTCAACAGCGACATGATGATTTCCTCACGAATCGGATCGACCGGAGGATTCGTCACCTGTGCGAAAGATTGCTTGAAATAATGGTAAAGCGGCTTCGGGCGGTGGGACAAGACCGCCAGAGGCGCGTCGTTGCCCATCGAACCAATCGGCTCTTCCCCGTTCATTGCCATAGGCGGGAAAACAATTTTCAGATCTTCCTGTGTATAGCCGAACGCTTCCTGTCTCTGTATCAGCGGCACGTCGGAATGGACGCCATCATGACCGTATTCTTTCAGATCGTGCAATTTGATACAGACCGAATTCGTCCAGGCGCGATACGGACGTGCATTGGCATAAATATCCTTGATTTCCTTGTCATCGATAATCCGTCCGGCATCCAGATCGATCAGAAACATCTTGCCGGGCTGCAAACGCCACTTCTTGATGATATGCGTTTCTGGAATCGGCAAGACTCCCGTTTCGGAAGCCATAACAACCAGATCGTCATCCGTCACGACATAACGGGCCGGCCGAAGGCCATTTCTGTCCAGGACGCCCCCGATTTGTCGGCCATCGGTGAAAGCAATGGCGGCGGGACCATCCCAAGGTTCCATCATGGCCGCATGATACTCATAAAAGGCACGACGGTTACTGTCCATCAGCTGATGGTTTTCCCATGCCTCCGGAATCATCATCATCATGGCATGGGCCAGCGGGTAGCCCGACATGACCAGAAGTTCCAGCGCATTGTCGAAACATGCGGTATCGGACTGGCCTTCATACATCAACGGATAGAGTTTTTGCAGATCGTTTCCCAGAACCGCCGAATTCATCATCTCTTCACGGGCACGGAACCAGTTGAAGTTGCCCTTGACCGTATTGATTTCGCCGTTATGCGCAATCAGGCGATACGGGTGAGCGAGCGGCCACTCCGGAAAAGTGTTCGTGGAAAAACGCTGATGCACCATCGCCAGCGCGGAAACGCAGCGTTCGTCCTGCAAATCGAGATAATAGTCCTGCACCTGATCGGCCAGCAACAACCCCTTGTACACAATCGTTCTGGCCGACATCGAAGGAACGAAAAATTCCTTGCAGTGTTTCAGATCCAGTGCCTGAATGGCATGCCCTGCCGCCTTGCGAATGACAAACAGCTTTCTTTCCAGTGCATCGGTCACCATGATATCCGGGCCACGACCGATAAAAATCTGGCGGATGACCGGTTCCTTTTCCCGGACCTTGGGAGACATGGGCATTTCCTTGTTCACAGGAACGTCGCGCCATCCCAGAACCACCTGTTTCTCGGCACGGACAGCACGTTCGATTTCCTTTTCGCAGGCCAGCCTGGAAGCATGTTCTTTCGGCAAAAATATCATGCCGACTCCATATTCACCCGGAGGAGGCAACGTGATTCCCTGTCCGGCCATTTCTTCCCGGTAAAACCGATCCGGTATCTGGATCAGAATGCCCGCTCCGTCCCCCATCATCTTGTCGGCGCCGACTGCTCCACGATGATCAAGATTTTTCAGGATCAGCAACCCCTGTTCAATAATCGAATGACTTTTGACTCCCTTGATATGAGCAACGAATCCGACACCACAAGCATCATGCTCGAAAGAAGAACGATACAAACCTTGCGCACACATATGAACCTCATTCATTTCGTAAACCGTTAAAAACAGAATAATCCGTTTTTTCCGGCAGCACAACAAAAATAAAAGGGTCAGAGTCAATATTTAGAATTATCGCATATTTTTAAAATATAAAAGGGACACAGTAACAACTGTAACAAAATAATGGATTGCATTTGCAAAAGTGCAAACTGCCGTCATTTACTCTCCTTTTTTCCCCTTTTTCGCCGGACGCCCCCGTTTGCCCATCCTGAACTGGCGCCGTGTTGATGCTTCCAGCTGCCTCCTGAACGCCTCCGAACCGAGTGGCCACCCTTTTTTCAGAATTTCGTCCATTTCCGCCTCCTCCCGGCCTGCATGAACAAAAAACTCCTTATAAGCCACTTCCCTGGCAAAAGGCGTATTTCCGAGATTCCAGTAAACAGCATGATCCCTGACCAACGGACTGGGACGGATACCGACATGATGGCAGTAACTCGACCAGACATAATCTTCCGGACGTGCGGCAAGACAACATGCCACCGGCTGCATTTCCACAAAACGACTGCATGTCATCAGCCAGCCATCCTCGACAACAGACGTTCTGAAACGCCCTTCCCACAAGGTTCCACTCCGATGATACTTCCTGTTGAAATATGGCACATAATGACGACCGACCCACTGCATCATGCGAGCAAGCCCGGACTCGTCAGACGGAGTGACCAGCAAATGGACACGGTTGTCCAGCAATGCATACGCATGGATACTCACGTGATACAAGCGTGCCGCCTCCCTGAGCCAGTCAAGATAGGAAACATAATCCTCATCATCCCCGAACACCTTCTGCAGGTTATTTCCCTGCTGATAGACATGATGGGGCAAATCGGGAACGATCAGCCTTGCGCTTCTTGCCATGATTTTCCTCCCTCCGGACGATATCGCCGCATTACTCTGTCCCTTATTTTATTCGTCCACCATATTTTTTACAATCACCGCGTCCCCGTTTATGGACTTCCGCTTTGATTGACCGATCTCAAAATCGCTTTTCCGACAAGCGATACTCTTTCAAATTATTTTCGAAAATTTCCTTTCAGATGATTATGCGAGGCATATTCCAGAGTACCTCCTGAACAATGGAGAAAAAAATGGCAAACAATCTTTCTAGTTTCAATCCTTTCAATGAAATCAGCCGTTTCGAACAGCTGAGAAATCTTGACGAGTTTTTCAACAATTACCGGCTGGCCTCTCCATGGAGCAGTTGAGAACCTGAACCGCGTATCAAGATTGATGTGTCAGAAACGGATGACGCCTATCTTGTCAAGGCCGATGCACCGGGTGTCCCGAAAGAGGATATCAAGGTCACGGTTGAAGGCAATTTCGTGACGATCGAATTCGAAGTTGACATCCTCCACGCTCTGAAGGACGTGGAGGATGTCAATACAGCATACAGAGCCGCAGCTTCGCGCTGGCTCAGGATGTCGATGAAACCAGAGCGGAGGCAAGCTACAAGGACGGTGTCCTTGAACTGAAACTGCCCAAAAAACCCGGTTCAGCCAGAACCCAACTGACGACAACCTGTCTGCATATCCGGAGGCAAGGTCATAACCATGCCTCCGGAACAGCTGTTTTCCGCACACCCTTTTTAAGTAAGTCCTCACTTTATCTGCCGATCATGTGATTCTGATGACCGGTTGTTGTCATCATTTCGTCATTTTTTTTTTGTTACGATTTGAACATCAAATGATTTAAATATCAGAATTTACTATGCCTGAAAGTGCATCCATCGTGACAAAACCTGTCCAGAACCTGCCTGTCGGCTCTCTGGAACCAAACCTTTATCTGAACCGTGAACTGTCCCTACTCGAATTCAACCGCAGAGTGGTCGCACAAGCTGAAGACGAAAGTCTTCCCCTGCTGGAACGCCTGCGTTACCTGTGTATCGGAAGCAGCAATCTGGACGAGTTTTTCGAAGTCAGGGTTTCCAGCCTGCACGCACGCCAGTCACCGGACAAGACGCCGGTTGCCAACGCGAACAGCCTGCTTCACCAGATCAGTGTCCGGTGTCATGCGCTGGTGGAACAGCAGTATTCCCTGCTGAACCGCAAAATACTGCCCCAGCTGGCCCGAAACGGCATCCGTCTCCTCAGCCACAACAGCCGGAACGAAGCGCAGCGTGCCTGGGTCAAATCTTATTTCGAAAGCCAGATACGTCCACTTCTCACCCCTATCGTTCTGGATCCTGCCCATCCGTTCCCACAGGTAGCGAACAAAAGCCTGAACTTCATCATCTCCCTGGCAGGAAAAGATGCCTTCGGACGCGGCAGTGCCATCGCCATCGTGAAAGCTCCGCGCGTTCTGCCCAGAATCATCAAACTGCCGGACGAGCTGTCGGAAAACGGCATTACGTTCTGCCTTCTGTCGTCCGTCATTCATGCCCATATCTCCGACCTGTTTCCTGAACGTGAAGTGATTGCCTACTCACAATTCAGGGTTACGCGTGACAGTGATTTGTGGGTGGATGAGGAAGAAGTCAAGAATCTTCGGCATGCACTGAAAATCAGTCTCCAAAACCGTCATTTCGGTGTGGCTGTCCGGTTGGAAGTCGCCAAGAACTGCCCCGAAGATCTGGCAAAATTCCTGTTGAACGAATTCAATCTGGACGAGGATTATCTTTACCGTGTCAACGGACCGGTCAACATGGTCCGGCTGACAGAAATATGCAACTTCGTCAAGACACCGTCGCTTTACTTCCCGCCTTATCAGGCATCCGTCAATCCCGACGCACAAAACGATAGCGACCTCTTCGAAACCCTGAAAAAAAAGGATATCCTGCTTCACCATCCTTTCCAGACTTTCAAGACGGTCGTCGATTTCATCCGCAACGCTGCGGAAGACCCGGATGTCGTCGTCATCAAACAGACCATTTACAGGGCCGGCATGACCTCTGAACTGATGGAAGCCCTGATATCGGCGGCCAACAAGGGAAAAGAAGTCATCGTCATTGTCGAGCTGAAAGCACGGTTCGACGAGGAACAGAACATCGACTGGGCACAACAACTCGAGCAGGCCGGCGCACAGGTCGTCTATGGCGTCATGGGGCTGAAAACACACGCGAAACTGGCTCTGGTCATCCGTCGCGAACAAGGTGTTTTCCGTTACTACTGCCATCTCGGTACCGGAAATTACCACCCTACGACCACCAAGTTCTATACGGATTTCGGTCTCCTGACAGCCCATCCGCAAATCACCAGCGAAGTCAATGAGGTTTTCCTGCATCTGACCAGCCTGACCAAACCGAAAAAACTGGATTATCTCTGGCTGGCTCCGTTCACCCTGCACCGACACCTTATCCGGGCCATCCTGAACGAAATCCGTATCGCCCGTCAGGGAAGAACTGCAAGAATCGTCGCCAAGATGAACTCGCTGATTGACGAGTCCGTTATCCGTGCCCTTTATCTTGCCTCTTCGTCCGGTGTCAAGATCGATCTAATCGTCAGAGGCGCATGCGCTCTCAGACCCGGTGTGCCCGGCCTGTCGGAAAATATCCGCGTCCGCTCGATTATCGGCCGTTTCCTTGAACACGAACGCATCTATTATTTCCGCAACGATCTGAAACACGATCTTTACCTTTCCAGCGCCGACTGGATGGCCCGCAATTTTTTCCGGCGAATCGAAGTCGCTTACCCTGTACTGGATCCGGCCCTGAAAAAACGTGTCATTACCGAAGGCCTCAAATACTACCTGCGCGACAATACCAACTCATGGGAGCTCCAGCCGAACGGAACCTACCGGAGACGCAAACTTCGCAAAAAACAGGTATCCTTCGGAGCACAACAGCATCTGGCCGAAATCTACGACGCAAATGCCCAGAAAGAACTCGTCGGCCCGGAACCACCCATGCTCGAAACGGAACAGCCAACCGACATGCCGGACTCGTCCTGCAATGACGAAGCAGCCGACACGATAGCCGCCGAAGATTCACCACTCACAGAAACCATGCCTGATACGGCCGCTTCCGGAGAACCGGCAACGGGAACACGGGATGATTCGGAACAGGAAATGCCTGCCTGATACAGCACGGCATTTCCTGCCACACGTCACCCATATACCGTGCCGGTAGCACTTTTTCTGCTCTGCATTTTTAATGCCATACAATATATCAACGCCAAATCTGTATACAATACCGGAACAGGCCAGATCGTGATGATCACCACAACAGACTCCCGTCGGGCCCCTGATAAACCGGATCAAACAACAGCGTTGCAAAAGTCCCTCCATGAACCTGCGGGCAAAAGAAAATTTCCAGAAAATATCTACCCGATTTGTTGGGAAGCCGAGCTGGCAGGATTTCATTGCCGGATTGTCCATCGCCGGACTGCTTCTGCCCCAGGCACTGGCTTATTCAGGTATCGGCAATCTGCCTGCACAGGCCGGCATTACAGGGCTTTTCGCCGGGTTGCTCTGCTATGGATTGCTGGGTTCAAGCCGTTTCGCCCTCGTTTCCCCGACATCATCTTCAGCCGTCGTGCTAGCCGCAGCCGCCATGACCATGGCGGAAAACAATGCGCCGCTTCGCCTGATGCTGGCATCAGGACTCGTGATCATGACAGGACTCATCTTCATTCTGGCGGCTGCAACGCGAATGGGAAATGTAACCGATTTCATTGCGAAACCGGTACTCAGGGGATTTACATTCGGCCTTGCAATCGTCATCATCATCAAACAGGCAACCGCCGTCCTGAACATTGACATCCAGAAAGAAAACCTTTTTATTTTCATCCTTGATGTATTCCGCCAGTTCAGATCCTGGAATTATAATTGCCTGCTGACCACTGTCATCGCCCTGCTTTTTCTGGCACTGATGGAATGGTTGCGCAGAATCAGAAACGGCCAGTTCAAAAACATTCCGTGCGGAACGCTCGTTATCGTTTTCGGCATCGTTGCCGGAAAACTGCTTGACCTGCCCGCCTACGGCATCCCCAGCGTCGGCACCATCAGCATGAACCTGAGCAATCCGATGGTACCGAAACTGACATATTCCGAATGGATGCAGCTTTTTGAAATCGGCGTGGCACTCGTATTCATCCTCTATGCGGAATCATATGGTTCCATCCGCAGTTTCGCGATGAAACATCACGACACGATTTTCCCCAACCGCGACCTTTTTGCACTGGGCATTTCCAATCTCGTATCGGGCATTTTCCAGGGAATGCCCGTCGGTGCCGGCTACTCGGCGACAGCGGCCAACGAAGCCTATGGCGCCAAAACACGTTTCGCCGGCATATTCGCCATGATAATCACCCTGGCCATCATCCTGACTGTTTTGCCGTATATCGAATGGATACCCATTCCGGTTCTGGCGGCTATCGTCATTTCCACTATGGCATCGACCCTGTCCCTGTCCAGCTTCCGGCTTTATTTCAGCTGGAAAATCGACCGCCTGCTGATCGTCGCCTCAGTCCTTGCCGTTCTTTTGCTGGGAGTTTTGCAGGGACTGATGATCGCCATCGCTATCAGCCTGCTGATGATGCTGCGACAGAATTCGAAATCGACCGTTTCCGTTCTGGGCCGCCTCGGGCAAAGCCACGACTTTGTCAGCCTGTCAGTCTTCCCTGAGGCACAGCCGGTTTCCGGAATCATGATTCTGCGCCCAGATCAGGGCATCTTTTTTGCCAATGCAGACCGTATCCTGCAACAAGCACGCGAAATCATTTCCTCGGCCACACTGCCGATACACACTGTCATTTTAAGTCTGGAACAGACAACCGATTTGGATGCGACCTGCGTGGAGGCACTGCGTGACTTTTTTGCAGAAATGCGCAAGGAAGGCAAGAAACTGATCCTTGCACGCCTGAAAAATCCAGTTCACGAAATACTGCAATTCACACTCGGAAGCCAGTTTCCCGAAGTATCCCTGTCCCACCTGAGTGTCGAACACGCTGTCCGGCTGGCCCATATCAATGCGAATCCAAACAAAAACGTCTACAGCCTGTACAATTGACAGACCGGCTTCCGGATCAGCTTGTACGGACCGTCAGGGCAATGCCGACATCTTCCCACCAGTCGCATTCCCTCTCCAACCAGTAAAGCAGCGTCGGATAAAGATCCAGCCATTCTTTCGGTATGATCGCATCAATGCGGTTCCTGACCCTGACCTTTATTTTTTCCGGCTTGAAATTGACCTTGGAATGCTGGAACATGACAGCCAGCCGTAGCGCCAATACCGCTTTGATGGCATCGGGAACCGTCATGATACCGTTCAGTTTCTTGAGATTGCCTTTCTGTCCAAGCACGAACCGGCTCATCTGTCTCTGTTCCCGTGAGGTAAAACCGGCCATATCGGCATTTTCGATCAGATAGGCACCATGCTTGTGATAATTGGTCGGTGAAATGAAAATGCCGATTTCATGCAGCAGGGCACTCCAGTACAAGAGCTTCAAAAACCGGTCGGCATCGGGATTCATCTGCTTGTATATGGCCAGCGCATAATTCGCGACACGGATGGCACGCTGTTCATCAACATGATAGCGCTTCAGCATCCTCCGGATCGCCTCCTCACGACGGTCTTTCTGTGTGGTCTTCAGATAGATATCCCACATGATACCCATCCGCAAACCGGCCTCGATCGGTTTCAGCACATCAATACCGAAATCCTTCATCAATACGATCAGAATAGTGAGACCACCCAGAATGGACGCAGCCCGTTCCGCCTTGATACCGTCAAGCCTGATCTGGCCAAGGCGCTCCGCCCTGATCATCTTCATTTTCAGACGTTCAAGGTTTTCCAGTGTAAAACGACCGTCCCCTATCCTGTTGATCGCGAGGATTTCCGCCGTGGCACGTATGGTGCCTGAAGAACCGTAAACCTCCGTCCAGCCACACGAACGGTAATAATCGACCGCATCCTCGAACTGGCTTCTTGCGGACAACATGGCCGCCTCGAAAGAAGGTTCATCGATAATGCCGTCATGAAAAAAGGAAAGGCTCTGCCGGACGGTACCGACACTGAACGACTCAACCCGTTCGATTTCCTGCCCCTTGCCGCAAATCAGTTCTGTCGATCCCCCGCCGATATCGATCACAAGGCGCTTTTCCTCGGAACGTCCCAGCACATTCGCCACCCCCAGATAAATCAGCCGTCCCTCTTCTTCCCCTGAAATCACTTCAATGGGATAACCCAGCACTTTCTCGGCATCCTGCAAAAACATCTGTGCATTGGAAGCGATTCTGAGCGTATTGGTGGCAACGACCTTGACATCCGACAGCGGATAGGCATCCAGAATGGCCCGCAATCGTTTCAGGGCATCCACCCCCCGGTCCATCGCCTCTCTGGAAAGGACATTGTTCTTGTCCAGTCCGGCCGCGAGGCGGTTCGGTTCCCGCGCGCTCTTGACCACGCAGATGACACCGTTGACGTATTCACCAATATGCAGACGAAAACTGTTGGAACCGAGATCTATTGCCGCAAACATGCCGATGCCTTTTGAAAAACTGCCGATAAAAGCCCATTATGATCCATTGGATCTGACGCATTATTTCAGGGCAATATTACCGTTTTTTTAAAAAATACGGAATTTAGGTGAAATTTCTCTGTCTGCACCGCAAATACGACATCATCCTAGTGTGGTATCCAGCACCATCATCAGCGCAAAACCCGCCATCAGCCCAACCGTCGCCGGTGTCTGGTGACCGTTACGGTGCGTCTCGGGAATCACTTCGTGCGAAACAACAAACAGCATGGCTCCCGCTGCAAATCCGAGACCGATGGGATATGACAAGGCCAGCCCACTTGAAAGACTGACGCCGAGAAGCGCTCCCAGCGGTTCGAACAGACCGGACGCCCCGGCAATCAGTACAGCACGCAATCGGCTGACTCCGGAACTTCGCAAGGCCAGCGCCACGGCAAGACCTTCCGGAATATCCTGCAACACGATCGCGATGGTCAGCGGCAATCCGATCGCCATATCGGCATGTGAAAAACCGACACCGATCGCCATCCCTTCCGGCAAATTGTGAAGCGAAATAGCGAAAACAAACAGCCAGACCTTGTTGAAACGGTCGTTTCCGGGACCGAACGAACCGATCGTTTCATGTTCGTGCGGCGTGAACTTGTCCAGACTCAGCATCAGAATGACTCCGAACGCCATGCCGAGAACCACGATACCGGCACCAAACGCCTTGTTGCCCGTCATGGACGCTCCCGCATCAAGGCCCGGCAATATCAGCGAAAAGGCACTTGCCGCCATCATCATGCCTGCCGCGAATCCCAGCATGGTATCCTCGACATAGGCAGGCAAACGTTTAAGAATCAGCGCCGGGACCGCACCCAGCGACGTTCCGGCAAATCCTGCAAGTCCCCCGGCAACGGCATACTGCATGGCCAGGCTGACGCCACCGGAAACCACCTGAAAAAGACTCTGCAAAAACAGTACCAAAATCGTCAGTGACGACAGGAAAAGAAATCCTGCATAAAACCAGTGATTCCGTGAATAATGAAGACAGCTATTCCACCAGCCTGCTCCTGTCCTGTCATTCTGTCGTTCCGTTTTTTCCGAACCCATATTTTTCTTTTCCGAAGTTTGTCCGCCCATGCAGACCGCCGACAAGACCCGTATCGCATTCCGGATCCGATGCCATACCCATGGCAAAAAAACCCTGCATGCAGCAAAGCACGTTTTCTTCGCCATATCCGGTGAGTATATCCCATTAAAACCGGGCCAACGCAATGGCCGGCACTGGCGGCCATTTCCGGCCATTTATTTACCTAGTGCGCCTTATATCCCCGGCCTTCAGGTTGGGGATATAAGGCGCGATTTTCTGCCTGACCGTTTTTGTTTAAGATAGCGTCATGAAACGACTGCAAGCTTTCAAATTCCAGTGAAGACCAGATGCTCAGCAGGAGCGTGAAATGAGGCGCTTCGCTGGCGCGTGTCGTTTCGTTTTCAATCATGCTCTGGCCCAAATGTCCTCGTGGCTGCTTGAGTGAAAGGACACACCGAAAACGCAATGGCTGAAAGATGCGCCGTCACAGCCATTGCAGCAGTCACTGAAAGACTTGGAATCGGCCTACAGGAACTTCTTTGCAAAAAGAGCGTATTTTCCCCGTTTCAAAAAACGTGGGCGAA